>NZ_JAYGHH010000038.1:7679-12351 GCF_034931045.1 Nodularia sp. UHCC 0506 | reverse complement strand
CCGCAGTCCAGCAAGCGCGAGTTTTACGAGATATCTTATTGCAAAAGTCAGCTACAGCTTTAAAAGAACCAGGTAGTCAGGTTTGGCAAGAAGTTGTAGATGCTACCGTGTTACTGGCTGGGGTAATTGGCGGCATGGGTGGGGCGCAGTGTCGTACCGTTGCTGCCCATGCCGTACATAATGGTTTAACTCACATTTCTGGACACAGCAGCATCCACGGTGAAAAAGTTGCCTACGGGATTTTGGTGCAACTGCGATTAGAAGAAATGTTACAAAGCAATCAACTAGCGGCATCGGCACGGCAACAATTATTAAAGTTCTACGCAGAGATTGGATTGCCCAAGAATTTAAATGATTTAGGTTTGAGTAACATTACATTACAAGAATTACAAACAGCCGCCGAAATTGCTTTAGAACCTAAATCAGATATCCATCGACTACCGTTTAAAGTTGCACTAGAACAGTTAATGGCAGCGATGGTTTCTACAACTGCACCAACGGATAGTAGAGATGTGACAAATCGTGTTTCCACTAGGGGAATAAGTGAAGAGGTTTCGGAATGAGCTTGAATTGGATTACCCCCGCAGAACGAATACAACAGCTACCACCTTATGTTTTTGCCCGTTTGGATGAACTTAAGGCCAAAGCACGAGAACAAGGACTAGATTTAATTGATTTGGGCATGGGAAACCCGGATGGGGCGACACCAAAGCCTGTAGTAGAAGCGGCGATGGCAGCTTTACAAAATCCCGCTAATCACGGTTATCCGCCCTTTGAGGGGACTGCGAGTTTTCGCCGTGCCATCACTAATTGGTACAATCGCCGCTATGGTGTCATACTTGATCCCGATAGTGAGGCTTTACCTTTACTGGGTTCTAAAGAAGGATTAACTCATTTAGCGATCGCTTATATTAATCCTGGTGATGTTGTTCTGGTTCCTTCTCCCGCCTATCCCGCCCATTTTCGGGGGCCGTTAATTGCTGGGGGGAAAATTCACAACTTGATTCTTAAACCGGAGAATAACTGGTTAATTGATTTAGCGGCTATTCCCGATGCAGTTGCCGAACAAGCCAAAATTCTCTATTTCAATTATCCCAGTAATCCTACTGCTGCCACCGCCCCCCGTGAATTTTTTGAAGACATCGTAGCTTTTGCGCGGAAATATGAAATCTTGCTAGTGCATGATTTATGTTACGCCGAGTTAGCTTTTGATGGTTATCAACCCACCAGCTTGTTAGAAATTCCCGGTGCGAAAGAAATTGGCGTAGAGTTTCACACCCTATCCAAAACCTACAATATGGCTGGTTGGCGTGTGGGTTTTGTCGTAGGGAACCGCCATGTTATTCAAGGTTTGCGAACTCTTAAAACCAACTTGGATTATGGCATTTTCGCAGCTTTGCAAACCGCAGCTGAAACAGCTTTGCAACTACCAGATGTTTATTTGCATGAAGTCCAACAGCGCTATCGTACTCGCCGCGATTTTCTCATCGCAGGTTTAGGAAAATTAGGTTGGGATATTCCTAAAACCAACGCCACTATGTATCTGTGGGTGAAATGTCCTGTAGGTATGGGTTCTACCGATTTCGCCTTGGATGTATTGCAGCAAACTGGCGTTGTTGTCACCCCTGGTAATGCCTTTGGGGTTGCCGGTGAGGGCTATGTCAGAATAAGTTTAATCGCAGATTGCGATCGCTTGGGTGAAGCTTTGCACAGATTTAAACAAGCTGGAATCCGTTATCAACCCGAAACCGTAGCCGCTAGTTCACAATAAAATATATCCTGGAAAATATCACTGATGCCTACCCCTTCTGCTACCAATTCTCATTTAATTGTTGCTGGTTTTCATGCTCTTTCTGACCCAATCAGGATTGGCGTATTGGAACTGTTACGAAAGCAAGAACAGTGTGTATGTGATTTGTGCGATGCTTTGGGGGTGAATCAGTCAAAACTATCTTTTCACCTCAAAACTCTCAAAGAAGCCCGCTTAGTGAACGCCCGTCAAGAAGGACGCTGGATTTATTACAGTTTAAATGTGTCTCAATTTACGATTTTAGAAGCATACTTAGCAGAGTATAGCCGATTAGGGCAAATATCTCCGGCGCGTTGTTGTGATAACTTTTCCTGATACATCAACTTTTATTGATGAATATTTGTATACATCGACTTCATAGGGATTGACATATCAAGTTTTTTTGAAATGATATAAACATAAACTTAATATCACCCCTAAAAATGAAAGTTCGTGTAGGAATCAACGGATTCGGTCGAATCGGAAGGCTGGCTCTGCGTGCTGCTTGGGGTTGGCCAGAATTAGAGTTTGTCCATATCAATGAAATTAAAGGTGGGGCTGTAACGGCTGCACACTTACTGAAATTTGATTCTGTTCACGGACGTTGGACACCAGAAGTAGAAGCCCAAGGGGAACGGGTATTAATTGACGGTAAACCTCTAAATTTTAGTGATTATGCCAAACCAGGCGAAGTTCCTTGGGATGAGTTGAGTGTTGATTTGGTGCTGGAATGCTCTGGTAAATTCCGCACACCTGCGACTCTCGACCCCTATTTTAAAAGAGGCGTACAAAAGGTAATTGTCGCTGCGCCAGTTAAAGAAGAAGCTTTAAATATTGTCATGGGGGTGAATGACCACCTCTATCAACCGGATAACCATCATTTACTAACTGCTGCCTCTTGTACTACTAACTGTTTAGCCCCAGTAGTTAAAGTCATTCATGAAGGTTTGGGAATTAAGCATGGAATTATTACCACCATCCATGACAATACCAATACTCAAACTATTGTCGATGCACCTCATAAAGATTTGCGTCGGGCGCGGGCTACAAGTATGTCTCTGATTCCCACAACTACAGGGTCAGCAACCGCAATTGGTTTAATTTATCCTGAACTTAACGGTAAGCTCAACGGTTTAGCTGTGAGAGTACCATTATTGAATGCTTCTTTAACAGACTGTGTGTTTGAAGTGGTGCGACCGACCACAGTAGATGAAGTTAATAGTTTGTTGAAAGCAGCTTCTGAACAAGAACCACTTAAAGATATTTTGGGTTATGAAGAGCGTCCTTTAGTATCTATTGATTACAAAGATGATCCTCGTTCTTCAATTATTGATGCTCTCTCCACAATGGTGGTGAATGAAACTCAAGTCAAAATCCTGGCTTGGTATGACAATGAATGGGGTTATGCCAATCGCATGGTTGAACTGGCTCGTAAGGTTGCCTTGAGTCTTTAGTGAAATGAGGAACGTTCGCGTAGCGTGCGCGCAGCGCATACCGCAAAGGACGCAAAGAAAGAAGAAGAAGGAAGAAGGAAGAAGTTTGACGCGGTTCGTCACAAGGAAATGGTATTAGCACTCAGCACTCTAAACTATGACTTCTACAGCTTCTCGCGCTAATCTCAAGAATTATGTTCTTGTTACCCTGGCCTATTGGGGTTTTACTATCACTGATGGTGCTTTGCGAATGCTGGTACTGCTGTATTTTAACAGTATTGGCTACACACCATTACAAATCGCTTCTTTATTTCTGTTCTATGAAATTTTTGGCGTTGTTACTAACTTTTTAGGCGGTTGGATTGGCTCTCAATTCGGATTAAAAATCACGCTTTACGCTGGTATCGGGTTGCAGGTTTTCTCGATGGTGATGCTGTCATGGCTGAATCCGGCTTGGTCTGAATGGATTGCCGTGGGTTATGTGATGGTGGCACAGGCTTTTTCTGGGGTTGCTAAAGACTTAACCAAAATGAGTTCTAAAAGTGCCATTCGCTTGGTCGTCCCCCAAGAAGCCCAGTCATCTTTGTTTAAGTGGGTGGCAGTGTTAACGGGTTCTAAGAATGCCCTCAAAGGTGTTGGCTTTTTTGTTGGTAGTGTTCTCTTAACTTCTGTTGGTTTTAAGAATGCTCTGTTGATAATGGCCGGGGGACTATTCTTAATTTTATTCACTGGGTTGATGTTGCCTAAAGGTATGGGCAAAATCAAGGCAAAAGTTAAGTTTAGCCAACTCTTTTCTAAAAGCAGAGAAATTAATATTCTCTCGGCGGCGCGATTTTTTCTCTTTGGTTCACGGGATGTCTGGTTTGTGGTCGGGTTGCCGGTTTTCTTGCGAGGGACTTTAGGCTGGTCTTTCTATCAAGTTGGTGGATTTTTGGCTTGTTGGGTAATTGGCTATGGCGTTATTCAATTTTTAGCACCAGTGTTAATCCAGCGATTTGGTTCTGGTCAACCACCCCAATCAAAAACTATCCAGTTTTGGACATTTACCCTCACAGCTGTTCCGGCTGCGATCGCCTTAGCTCTACAATTAGGTGTACCTGGTAATATAGCAATTATTGGCGGACTCCTGGTATTTGGTGTAGTCTTTGCCTTCAATTCCGCAGTGCATTCCTACCTAGTGTTAGCCTTCACCGATGACGATAAAGTAGCCCTGAACGTCGGTTTCTACTACATGGCTAACTCCGGTGGCAGATTAGCCGGCACAGTCCTATCAGGATTAGTCTTTCAATATTTCGACTTAGTAGGTTGTCTGTGGACATCCATGTTCCTCATACTTGCAGCCGGACTAGTTACTATAAAGTTACCTGATCCTAAACCCAGTCAAGCTATAGCATGGAAAGCCGAAGGTGGAGAATAGAAGAAGCAGGGGAGCAGGGAGCAGGGAGCAGGG
>NZ_JAYGHH010000038.1:5806-7652 GCF_034931045.1 Nodularia sp. UHCC 0506 | reverse complement strand
GCAGGGAGCAGGGAGCAGGGAGCAGGGAGCAGGGGAGCAGGGAGCAGGGAGCAGGGAGCAGGGAGCAGGGAGCAGGGAGCAGGGAGCAGGGAGCAGAAAGATGATATGAGTACAAATCAACAAAGCAATCAAGCCCCTGTACAAGCCGGGAGTAATCTCAGTTTTTTTGAGAAATACCTCACTGTTTGGGTCTTTTTGTGCATCTTGGCGGGAATTACATTAGGGAGATTATTTCCTGGGGTAGCGGTAGCGCTGGATGCAATGAGTATTTATCAAGTGTCAATTCCCATTGCCATCTGTCTATTCTTCATGATGTACCCCATCATGGTAAAAATTGACTTTACCCAAGCTGTGAACGCTGTCCGCGCCCCCAAACCTGTAATTCTCACCTTAGTAGTAAACTGGTTAATTAAACCATTCACAATGGTGGCATTTGCTCAGTTCTTCTTGGGTTGGTTATTTCGTCCACTTATAACAGGTACAGAATTAATTCGTGGTAACGAAGTAGAAATAGCAAATTCCTATATTGCTGGAGCAATTTTATTAGGAATCGCTCCTTGTACTGCAATGGTATTGATGTGGGGATATCTTTCCTACGGCAATCAAGGACATACTTTAGTAATGGTGGCAGTTAATTCTCTGCTGATGCTGTTTTTATATGCACCTTTGGGCAGATGGTTATTAGCAGCCAATGATTTAATAGTCCCTTGGCAAACTATAGTTTTATCGGTGATAATTTATGTTGGTTTGCCATTATTAGCAGGAATGTACAGCCGTTACTGGATTTTTAAACACAAAGGTAGAGAATGGTTTGAAAGGCGTTTTTTAAAGTATCTCACTCCAGTTTCGATTACTGCTCTGTTAATTACTTTAGTTTTGCTATTTGCGTTTAAGGGTGAAGTTATTGTTAATAATCCCTTACACATTTTATTGATTGCCGTACCGCTATTTATTCAAACTAATTTCATTTTCTTGATTAGTTATGTGGCAGCATTAAAGTTGAATATATCTTATGAAGATGCCGCACCCGCAGCGTTAATTGGAGCTAGTAATCACTTTGAAGTGGCTATTGCTACGGCTGTCATGTTATTTGGTTTAAATTCTGGTGCTGCATTAGCTACAGTTGTTGGGGTGTTAATTGAAGTTCCAGTTATGTTAATGTTGGTTGAAGTTTGTAAGCGCACGGCTGCTTGGTTTCCCAGGGAACCGCAAAAAGCGACTTTACCAGATCCACGTTGTATTGCTAGTTTGTAGGCTTGTAGTCAGCGATTTATCGCTCTGGTGGCTAAGTTTTAAAGGGCTAAAGCCATTACTACAAACTTGTGCATAATTTTCCTGATCTACACACCTTAATTATTATCAGAAGTAATTACTGTTTTCATGACAACTTTCAATCATCCACCGAGAATATTATTTTTATATGGTTCATTGCGAGAACGTTCTTATAGTCGCTTGTTAGCAGAAGAAGCAGCTAGAATCATTACAGAATTTGGTGCAGAGGTGAAATTTTTTAATCCTCGTGAATTACCGATTCATGGTACTGTAGCGGATACTCACCCCAAAGTGCAGGAATTACGAGAATTGAGTATGTGGTCTGAGGGTCAAGTTTGGTCTTGTCCTGAGATGCACGGCAATATTACTGGTATTATGAAGAATCAACTTGACTGGATTCCTCTGAGTTTAGGCGCAGTTAGACCAACTCAGGGAAGAACTTTAGCAATTATGCAAGTAAGTGGTGGTTCTCAGTCTTTTAATACTGTGAATACGCTGCGAATTTTGGGACGGTGGATGCGAATGTTTACAATTCCCAATCAGTCTTCGGTGGCAAAAGCTTATCAAGAGTTTA
>NZ_JAYGHH010000038.1:0-5701 GCF_034931045.1 Nodularia sp. UHCC 0506 | reverse complement strand
TAACGAAGATGGTACTATGAAGGATTCAGCTTACCGCGATCGCGTGGTTGATGTGATGGAAGAACTCTATAAATTTACACTTCTCTTGCGTGAACAAGTTGATTATCTCACAGACCGTTACAGTGAACGCAAAGCAGCAGCAGCACAAGCAACTATAAAAGTGGCAAATAGTGCTTTGGAAAATTTAACATCAACTAAAAAAACTAAGTAAGTCATCGTCAATAATTAAAGGTTTGTAGTCAGGACTTGAGTCCTGAATAAAGGGCTAAAGCCCTTACTACGAGATAAATTACCATATCTTTACATTACTTCACATAGTTAGCTTTATTTTCGCCAACTTACTGATCATAATCTCAAAATAATTAAAATTAAACAGCCAAAAACTTCTGAATCACATCTTGACTAAGTTCGTGGGTGGAACCAGAGGCGACAATACCACCTTTTTGCATGGCGTAATAGTAATCAGCTTGACGGACAAAGTGTAAGTGTTGTTCTACTAATAAAACAGAAATGCCTTTGGTTTCAACGATACGACGGACTGCGGCTTCAATTTCTAGGATGATTGAGGGTTGGATACCTTCGGTGGGTTCATCTAAGACGAGTAGCTGAGGTTCTCCCATTAAAGCACGCGCGATCGCTAGTTGTTGTTGTTGTCCACCACTCAAATCACCACCCATCCGCGATAACATGGTTTTCAACACAGGAAATAAGCTAAAAACTTCTTCGGAAATTTCTGCTTTTTTTACTGGTTTCTGTCTAGCTTCTAAACCTAAAAGCAAGTTTTCTTTGACTGTCAAACGGGGAATGATTTCTCGTCCTTGGGGAACATAACCAATTCCCATTTTTGCCCTTTGGTCTGGAGATTTGGAGTTGATTAATTCCCCAGCTAAGTTAATTGTGCCACTGCGGGGCGGGAGTAACCCCATAATTGTTTTGAGTAATGTGGTTTTACCTACGCCGTTACGGCCAATTAGGCAGATCATTTGCCCTGATGGTACGCTTAAATCTACATTACGTAGAATATGGCTTTCGCCGTAGTAAACGTTGAGGTTAGCAATTTTTAGCATTATCTTTGTGTTGAATGGCGGTATGTTTTCTCACGCACCAGACGCAGAGAAGGAGAGAGAGTTTTTAGGGTTTATTCTGGTTGTTGTCCTAGATATACTTCGATAACGCGGGGGTTATTTTGAATTTCTGTAAAACTTCCTTCGCACAATACTGTGCCTTCATGTAATACTGTGACTTTGCGGGCAATTTGACGGACAAATTCCATGTCATGTTCAATTACTAGAATTGAATGATTTTGAGCTAGTGTTAATAGGAGTTGACCAATGTTGTAGGTTTCTTCGTCTGTTAAACCTGCAACTGGTTCATCTACAAGTAGTAAGTCTGGTGACTGTGCTACTAACATCCCAATTTCTAAACGTTGCTTTTCTCCGTGGGAAAGTAAACCGGCGGCGATGTCTGCTTTAGGGGTTAAACCCACTGTTTCTAATAACCCTGTAATATTATTTTTTTCCCCAGGATGAGAACGCCTCAATAAAGTAGAAAAGACATTTTTATTGCGGTTGCTAGTAATTTCTAGATTTTCACGGGGTGTTAAGTTTAGATAAATTCGTGGTGTTTGGAATTTACGCCCAATTCCTAACCTGGCGATTTGATGTTCAGGTAAAGAACGCAGATTTTTTCCTTTGAATAAAACTCTGCCAATGCTTGGTTGTACTTTTCCTGTAATTACATCTAAAAATGTTGTTTTTCCTGCACCGTTGGGACCAATTACTACCCGCAATTCTCCCGCATCCATGCTGAAATTGAGTTGGTTTATTGCTTTAAAACCATCAAAACTCACAGTTACGTTTTCAGTTTCCAAGATTTTGGCGTTCATTTTGCACTTCGGGATCTTCTTCTAAGGTGGGATATGTGGCAATTTGTTGAGGGCGGTTGAAAAGAGTCATTTTCTGATTTTTTAACCATCCCATGATGCCGTCAGGTAAAACTGTGACGACTATTAAAAAGAGTACGCCTTGAAAAAATAGCCAAATTTCAGCAAATTGTTCACTTAAAAAAGTGCGGGCATAATTTACTAATAAAGTGCCAACGATTGCCCCAGTTAAGGTAGCACGTCCCCCCACAGCCACCCAAATCACCATTTCAATCGAAAAAGCAATATCCATTGATCTAGGCGATACAGACCCACTTTGGAGGGTGTAAAATGCTCCGGCTATACCTGCGATCGCACCGGAAACTGCAAACACTAAAACTTTAAATTCTGTCGGATTATAGCCGGAAAATCTCACCCGACTTTCATCATCTCGAATAGCGATTAATAATCTGCCAAAGCGTCCACTTGTCAACCAGCGACAAATTCCGTAGGTAGCTGCCAGAAAGATTACTGTTAGAGTATAGAAGATAAATTGTGTTTGGCTATCACTGACATTTGCCTCAAACAAAGTTCTAAAACCTGTGAGTCCGTTTGTACCATTAAACAGTTTTTGTTGACCATTAAAAAAGTTGAAAAATATAATTACTGCGGCTTGAGTTAATATCGAAAAATAAACTCCTTTCAGGCGATTACGAAATACTAAATATCCCAATAATCCCGCTAGTAAACCGGGAATTAGCACCACAGCCACTGTCGCCACGGGGAAGGAATAAAAAGGTTGCCAAAACCAAGGGAGTTCTGTCACACCATACAATCCCATAAAATCGGGGAGTTCACCAGAGGGAACTTGCAATTTCAGGTACATAGCGATCGCATATCCACCCAAACTGAAGAAAATCCCATGTCCCAAACTCAGTAGCCCAGTGTACCCCCAAATCAAATCTAGACCCAAAGCCACAATAGCCAGCGATAAAAATCGCCCCAGCAAATTCAAGCGAAATGCTGAAAGCATGGCTGGCATAATTAAAATCAGGATAAGTGCGATCGCTACTACAACACCAACCTCAATTAAAATTAACCTTCCTCCCTTTTTCTTCATTCTCTGCATCCTCTGCACCTAGTATGGTTTAAACATCAACAGTACGACCTTTCTGTGGAAAAATTCCCGCAGGTTTCCACTGTAAAAACACGATAATTAGTGCAAATACTAACACCTTCGCCATACTCGTTGTAGCAAAGAAATTCAATAAATCTGCTAGTGGCTGAATAGGAGATAACAAAAAAGCCAAAGTTCCAGAACCAATTAAAAAATTAGCCGTACCAATTCCTAATGCTGCTAAAATAGTTCCTGCCAAATTACCCACACCTCCAACAACCACCACCATAAATGTATCGATAATATAATTTTGTCCAGTATTTGGCCCTACCGAACCGAGTAAACTAATCGCACAACCAGCCACACCAGCCAACCCCGAACCCAAAGCAAAAGTAATGGCATCAACTTTTTGAGTAGGGATACCCAAACAAGCACTCATACTGCGGTTTTGCGTCACTGCACGAATTCTTAAACCCCAGTTAGAACGCTGTAAAAATAAATAAATTCCAGTGACACAAACTATCGTCAAAGCAATAATAAATAACCTAGCAAATGGCAATTGCACACCACCCAAAGATATCCCCTCTTGTAACCAAGTAGGAGCCGTGACATCTACATTTTGAGCGCCAAACCAAGATTGAGTAACTGTTTTTTGATTACTCAATAAATTTCCTGCGGCTATGGTGATTCCTAGAGATATTAACAACAAAACTGCCATAACCCAGTTACGAACTTTCGCCAAACTATTACGAGAATTTAAAACTTTTAACCCTCCAAAATACAATAAACAAAATAAAACCATACAAATTATCAACAACCAATTCACACTGCGAACAAACTGCTGAAATATTAAACTTACGCCCCAAGTTGCTAACAGAGTTTCTAAAGGTCGTCCGTAGAGATAACGAATCACCCCCCTTTCTAAAATTAAACCCACAACAGCAGTGAATAAAAAAGCGATAATCAAAGCCAAAAATATATAAAAATCAAACCACACTCCGCCCAACTCTTTGCAGGCATTCTGCACCACAAATGTTGTATAAGCACCGAACATCATCAATTCACCATGCGCCATATTAATAACGCCCATCAACCCAAATATAATAGCTAGTCCCAAAGCAGCAATTAATAAAACTGCCCCAATACTAATGCCATTAAATAAAGCCTCTAAAAAACCTATTAACACCTATTCCTTCCCCAAAAATCTCAGCCAATCTTACTTAATACCGCATAATTCGTAATCAGTAATTAATTACAAATTACGAATTACGAATTACGAATTAGGATTAAACTTGCTTGTACTTACCGCCCTTAGCCGGATCTGACCAATCACAACCAAAACCCTGAGTTTCCTTGACAAATTGATTCCAAGGAATCGGCTCAACTGGCGCAGGAGTAGCATAGACAATATCGAATAAACCATCTTGTCTGACTTGACCAATCCGCACAATTTTGGATAAATGATGATTGGCGTTCATAGTCACTTGACCTTCTGGCGCATCTAGAGTTTGACCGTAGGCCGCCGCGCGGACTTTAGCTAAATCAGTCGTACCAGCTGTTTCTACTGCTTGTTTCCACAAATAAACGGCGATGTATGCTGCTTCCATTGGGTCATTAATTACCCTGTCTGCACCGTACTCATTTTTAAAAGCTTCGACAAACTTTTTATTGGCAGGTGTGTCTACAGTTTGAAAGTAATTCCAGGCAGCATAGTGACCTTGAAGATACTCAACACCAATAGCTTTAACTTCTTCTTCTGCAATACTTACAGACATAGAAGGATACTTTTCTGGTGTCAATCCAGCCCCTTTCAATTGTTTGAAAAATGCCACATTACTATCACCATTTAGGGTGTTATAAATCACGCCCCCATTGGGCAAAGCTTGCCGAATTTTCGAGATAATAGGTGTAACTTCAACGTTTCCTAACGGTAAATAATCCTCACCAACTGCTTTCCCACCTAAAGCCTCTAATTGAGCTTTAATGATTGTATTAGCAGTGCGGGGAAAAACGTAATCAGAACCAACTAAGAAAAATTCTTTGCCTTTATTTTTTAACATCCAATCAACAGAAGGTTCAATTTGTTGATTTGGGGCAGCACCAGTATAAAAAATGTTTTTAGAACATTCTTGACCTTCATACTGTACTGGATACCAGAGCATATGGTCTTTGCTTTCAAATACTGGCTTGACATTCTTGCGGCTTGCAGAAGTCCAACAACCAAAAATCACAGATGTCTGATCTTGATCAATTAGCTTGGTGGCTTTTTCTCGAAAGGTATCCCAGTTAGAAGCCCCATCTTCAACGATGGCTTGAATTTGTTTCCCTAAAACGCCACCGGCAGAGTTAATTTCTTTGATTGCTAATTGTTCAGCATCGACAACGCTTTTTTCACTAATGGCCATAGTGCCACTCAGGGAGTGCAAAATTCCGACTTTGATGGTGTCACCAGTAGCGGCAACAGGAGAAGCCGTTGGACTCTCTGTCACTGTTGGGGTGTTATTCGCGCAAGCCTTGAGCAAAACGCTGCTACCAATAGTTGCAGAACTATAGATTAAAAACTGCCGTCTTTTAAATCGTCTACTCATGTTTTTATGAATTTCCCTTTGAATAAATCGGCTAACTCACAGGACACTGACAAAGTTCATCTTCAAACTGTGATATTAGTTGGTTATTTTACTATTAAATTGTTATCTGGTATACAAATTATTGAAAATGCCCTT
>NZ_JAYGHH010000037.1:20503-56291 GCF_034931045.1 Nodularia sp. UHCC 0506 | reverse complement strand
ATTATATTTTGCCTTCGATGGTGGTAAAATCTCATCAAACCGATCTATAACTTCGTTCAAAGAAAGAGTTTCACCAGTGGGAAGATATTGCCAAATTTTAGAACCTATTCGACGAATTTCAGGTATTATGTCATCTAACATATCGATGGGAAAATCAAGAGCGGGAGGATTCTTTGTCTTGCTTAAGGAAAAAGAATTTTTTGGCAACCCGGGCTGGTAAAAATCGAATGTTATGTGTTCTCTTTTCTTGTTTTCTTCCAAGGTTTCAGAAGTTTTTACTACTTCAACACGACTACCATTATCAAATTCAACTCGAAATTTAACAAACGGGATAGTCCGAAACACTGAGTAACGAGAATTGAAAAATCCATTTAGCATTCTCAGCATTACTGTTTTTCCAAACCCATTAGGACCATGAATGATTGTGATTCTCTCATCCAAGTTCAATGGAATTACATGGTTAAAAATTCCAAATAGACCATCGACAGATATTTGCTGAATTTGCATGGTTTCTGAGTCCCACAGCCATAGGCTTATTAGTTCAATTGTAATGTCTACCTGTCCAAGAATCGCAAAAACTTTGTCTGCTAAATAATTAGTAACTTTTGGATTATCCAGAGACTCAGAACAACCTACAGGCGATCGCTTACAATAAAATCAATCTCATAAATGTTAAGAAAGATTCGGGTCATCGATAGCCAAGGGTTCACCGTGCAACAGGTAGTACCTCAGTTAAATGAAATTGGCAGTATCTCTTTCAATCAAAGATAAAAATGATAGTGGTTGGCTCATATTAGCAGCAAATCCCAGAATTCCTTTGTCGCGATGTTCGTAAACTAATTCACCTTTTGTATCAAACAGAAAAGTTCCACCGCGCTGAGTTAAGTAGGCAGAATTAGGTACATAAATATGCCAATTTCTCAAAACTTCCGTCATATTACGTAGCCGTAGAGTAGCTAATTCAAAGGGACGTTGAAACCCACTCCCCCCTGCTAGTTGGAAAAACGAGCCTTTAAAAGCAGGTAGAGGACCGCATCATGCCATCACTAACACGTTGACGTTTGGTTTGATTAAAGATAGCGTAGGGATTCATTAGAAGGTATTAACTACTATTTAGCCTAATTCATCAAAATTTATGTTCATTCTGCTGAAAATTTTTGTCCACAACTTACTTAGTCTGAGATAACTGTATAAATAATTAAAATTGTCAAAGCAGGCGTGGTTTAAATACCAATTTACTTATAATTATGATGATACTGACTTAATTATTCCACATAATAGTCGATGTAGTCGCCTGATTTTCACCGTTCTGTACTAGTTTATTTTTGACTTGATGTTGAGTCTGTAGGGGTAAATATTTCCGTACTATACTCATGATTTTATCTCCTACTATGGGTTTAGATATAAAATCTGTAGCACCAACCACCTTAGCTCGGACTCGATCCACAAGACCATCGTTTCCCGTTAAAATAACTATAGGTGTATTGCTAAAAGCGGAAATTCGGCGCAACTGAGTACAAATTTCATAACCATTAGCAATAGGCATAATCAAATCTAAAAAAATCAGGTCTGGTTTACCTTGAATTAAGATTGGTAAAGCTTCTATAGCATTTTGAATTTTGAGAAATCTCATTCCATGTGGGACGATAATTTCCTCTAAAGTCTTACAAATCTGAGGACTATCATCTACACAAGCTACCAATGGCGCTGTTGATGTTTTAGCTTGGGTGGCAACAGAATTGTTGTTGACTGCTATCAATGAAAAAGACAAATCAGGTATTTCTACCAGTTCAATAATCCCTTTGAGAATGTAGGGAGACAATGAACGGGTGAGAGGGACAATATTCTGCTTTAGTTTCGCTGCTAAATCTCGCAGAGTGTATTTACCGTTAAGCAAATTGACAAACTTTTTGTAGACCAATTCATTTACCAGGTGCGCGAGTTGTTCTGGTTTCCGCAAAACTGGTGCTAAGTCTGGAGAAAAATTAGCCAAACCAGCTTCTGACCAAATTTGCCACGAGTCTTGCATCTGTTTAATAAAGACATCAGCACTCGTGAAATTCACTGGTGTTTCTATGATCATATCCTGAATGCGATCGCAACTTACAGAAACAAAATTTGTTTGTTGAGCTAAATCAAACAATAGTTCTGTTATTGTGTTTTCGATAATAGCGTGAATTTGTTTTCGTTGAATTTGCTGTCTTTTATACAGAATTTCCAGGATGCGATAATCCCAGCAATTGATTTCTAGGTCTTCTCTACGTAACTTCAACTGATCTACATCAATTTGGGGGCAGTATTGAACCATATTTCGCCGCCACCGCCGAAAAGGGTGACTTCCTCCATCTGCCCAAACTATCCGTCCTAGACGATAGTAAAAAGCCCATTGGTGTCCCTTATTACTTCTAACCTTTAGACAACCATTATATTGCAGTTGAACACAAGTTTTAAACTCATCAAGTATATGATTAGACATCATCAGTTCCGAGTGGATCATCTATAGTTTGTTCCTTTAATTAACACATCAGCCCTTCAAACTCTCAAACTAACTATATAGCTGTTGCTAGATACTCGAAACCTTTGATTTGTCGTTGAGAAGTCAGATAAATGTGATAACTTATATCAATTATTCTAAATATTTATGGATTTAAATATAACAGTATAAACACTGAGTCCATATAAAAATTTAGATAAAATAGGAGCAACGCGAAAATGTGAGATCGGATTTTATATCTCAATTACCAAGGCTGATTCCTCGTAAACCCTGGTTGAAGTTCCCTATTTTTACCTTTTTTATTTAGTGATCGCACAACATTCAGGTAACTTATATTATTATAATTCACTCCCATTTAACTGGGAGGGGCGGCAGATCATACTACCCCTCAACCCAACTAAGGTTGTAACCCTTACTGGATAAGCATTATGAAAATCGATATTTTTCACAATTCTCGACGTACCAATTAACCTATAGGTTATTTAGTACAGCTTTTTTGTACGACACAGTAAGGATTTGAGGCTTTTAAATTTCAGACAGATCAATTGGGACAGGTTTATCAGAGGCGATCGCTTAGGTTCAAAACGGCTAATCAATTCCTTTGTTCCTTCCCTGACCATTTTTGTGAAAACTCAATTATAAACTCAGTACCTTGACCAAGGATAGAATTACAACTCAACTTGCCACCATGGGTTTGCTCGACTATTTGTCTAGCTATAGCTAAACCTAAACCTGTGCCTTTTCCCACGGGCTTTGTAGTAAATAAACGGTCAAATGTTTTTTGTTTAACTTCTTGACTCATCCCCTTAGCATTATCAGCAATTGATATTTTGATATGATTATTTTCGACAAATGTTTTCACTAGGATTTTATTGGGTTTGGCTTGAATTTCTGTAAAACTACGGCCATTGTTTGATTCATCTAAAGCATCAATAGCATTAGCTAAAATATTCATAAATACCTGATTTAGCTGCCCAGGAAAACATTCTATTTCAGGTAAATCACTGTAATGGGAGATAATTTCAATAGCTGGACGTTGTGCGTTAGCTTTGATCCGATGTTTGAGAATTAAAATTGTACTATCAATTCCTTCATGCAGATTAAAAAATTGCTTGGTGTCACTATCTGCACGAGAGAAAGTACATAGACTTTTACTGATAGATGTAATGCGATCGCCGCCATCTTTCATGGCGCGAATTAGTTTGGATAAATCTTCTCGGATGTAATCTAGATCAACGGCTTTCAGTTGATCTTCAATTTCCGCATCAGGTTGAGGAAATTTCCGTCCATAGAGATCGATGATGCCTAACAAGTCATTAATATAATCCTGTGCCGCATTGACATTGCCGACAATTGCGCCAATGGGATTATTGATTTCGTGGGCAACCCCAGCCACCAGATTACCGAGGGCAGACATTTTTTCGTTTTGAATTAGTTGCAGTTGGGAATATGGCAGGTACGGTCATTGGCTTTGAGCCGTCGGCAAGTTTCAAATCCATCGATTCCAGGCATCATCACATCTAGTAAAATCAGGTCAGGGAGGTAGCGTTCAACTTGTTGTAATGCGCGATCGCAACTAGTGGCGATCGCTATATCAAAGCCTGCATCGCCCAATGTCTCTGAAACTACCTCTAGTACCGCTACGCGGAAGTCAAAAGTCAAAAGTCAAAAGTCAAAAAGCTCATCAAAAAGCAATTATAAATATTATTTAAAGAAACTTGTTTAAAAGCAGTTTCAATCGCTTTTGCTCAATCTACATAACTCCTATTACCAAGAGAGAGCAGTATTTTATTAATCTTTGAACAATAATTTTCAATTACTGAAAAATCAGGATACTATCATAGTAAATAAATCAATAGTCCTTCCCGAAAAAAAAGCGGGCTAACCGCTAATGAAGTGGTTAACCCGTTCAGCTTTGGGAACGCGCTGAGAAAATTCTATTGCAATACCAACTTGACATTGGCGTTTTGCAGACCGCGCTGTTTTACTTCAGACAAGGTTTTGTTAACAGCATACTTTTGGTTTATGGAGTTGATCAACTCGGTTTGATTGTGCTTCTTAGCAACGCCCCACAGGTCAGCGATGAGGTCAAAGGAACCATCGCTATTGCGAGACCAACCTAGATCATATTCACCTTCCAAAACAGCTACGATGTCGGAACGAACGCGCTGACCATTGTAACCACGAACATCCGCTTCAGTCTTCACGCTAATACCTAAGTCGCGTAAAGAAGACTTGAGGATCTCAGCATCGGTGATTTTGGTACGCAGAGTGCTAAAATGAGACATTTGGGTTTCCTC
Source organism: Nodularia sp. UHCC 0506 (assembly GCF_034931045.1). Classification (NCBI taxonomy): domain Bacteria; kingdom Bacillati; phylum Cyanobacteriota; class Cyanophyceae; order Nostocales; family Nodulariaceae; genus Nodularia; species Nodularia sp. UHCC 0506. The sequence continues at coordinate 51,497 of NZ_JAYGHH010000037.1, read as the reverse complement.
CAGTGAGAAGAGTGAGAAAAAGACAACGGTTTTTTTTTCGGGAAGCCGCGCTGATGGAAATGCGGCTTTTTCTCTTAACTGCTAGCTTTTGGGGCTAGCCTTTGCCCCTGGTATTAGCAGGGGAAAGCTTTTAAAACTCCAGGCGCTGATATTCAGCAACCGAGGCTGCGGCGGGTCGTGCGCGCTGTCTGGCCCAATCTCTCAGGGCTGTTACCTGTTCTTGCATGGTACGTGACAACGGCAGAGTTGCTTTGAGTGCAGCAATAATATCTAATTGGGTGAACTCGCGGTCTTGGGCGAAGGCTTCATACATTGCCGCCACCAGTGCTTGTTCAATTTCTGCCCCAGAGAAGCCGTCAGACATCTTGGCTAATTGCTCAAGGTCGAATCGAGAAATGTCTTCACGACGTTTGGTGAGGTGGATATTATAAATATCCTGCCTTTCTTCGGCTGTGGGCAGATCCACAAAGAAAATTTCGTCAAAGCGTCCTTTCCTCAGAAACTCTCCAGGCAAGCGTTCCACTCGGTTAGCTGTTGCCATCACAAATACGGGAGATTTCTTATCTTGCATCCAAGTTAGGAAAGAACCAAAGATTCTACTTGATGTACCACCGTCGGAATCAGATGAACCTGAGCTACCTGCAAAGGATTTATCTAATTCGTCTATGAACAGAATCGCTGGAGAGATGGATTCTGCTGTTTTTAGGGCGTTACGTAAATTTGCTTCACTGCGTCCCACCATTGAGCCGTCATATACTCGTCCCATGTCTAGGCGTAGTAATGGCAAACCCCACAATCGGGAGGTAGTTTTGGCAATTAGTGACTTACCACAACCTGGAACACCAAGAATTAACATTCCTTTGGGTTGGGGCAAACCATACTCTCTCGCCCTTTCTGTAAAGGCATTAGAGCGCTGTTTTAGCCACCTTTTGAGTTCTTCTAAGCCACCGACAGCATCAATGGTTGCATCTTCTTCGATGTATTCTAAAATACCATTGCGCCGAATCAGTTGCTTTTTCTCAGATAGAACTATATCTACTTCTTCTTCCGTTAAGCGTCCAGTTGTGACCTGTGCTTTACGGTATACCTTTTCAGATTCATCTTTAGTTAAACCTAAAGCAGCTCTGAGAAGCTTTTCTCGCGCCTCGGTTGTCAGCCGTCTACCTCGATTTTGCTCTAAATGGTAGGTTAATACTTTGTTTAACTCCGCCATATCTGGCAATTTGAAGTCAAGAACGACAACTTCTTTTTCTAATTCAATGGGAACTTGCTGCATGGGTGACATCAAAATGATGTTTTTCTGCATTCCCTTGAAACTAGCGATCGCATCTCGTAAGGATCTTGTTGTAGCAGGCGCATCAATAAACGGATGTAAATCTTTAAGAATAAATATACCAGGTTCTTTCTGCCGGATGATCCACTCAATAGCAGCCTCCGGCGATACAGTGTTGTGTTGAGTGACGTTCCGGGGTTGCCCATATTCCACGATGCCGTGAGTTACTGTCCAGACGTATACGCGGCGTTGGGGCTTTAATAATTGGGCGATTGTGGAAATTGCCTGTTCCGCCCGTTCTTCCTCGGAGGTCACAAGGTAGATTAGAGGATATTGAGCTTGAATTAAGATATTGAGCTCTTCTTTCATACAATCGACCTGCTTGAGACCTTATACAGTAAAGACATCGTTTGTTGGTTGCGGCAACCGAATAATGAATGGTTTATTCATCATTCTTACCTAGCAAGGAACCAATTCTTCCTCACCCTTGGGATGAGTTTCATCTTTTTCCATCTCGTCAATGGTTAGATGTTCTGGGATTATTCCTGCTTGACTGCTCATGGCAATCAATTCTCCATCACGTAAGACTAACGAACTCTCACATTCTGGACAGGAGTAAATTTTGTGCGTTCTTCCATAGGCAGAAGCTTCAACTTCCTCAACTAGTTCGGAATTAGCTAGGTAGAAGACTAGGGCGCGTTCGGCAAGCTCTGACATCGGTTCTGAATCAATAGCTGAACGAATCTTCAGTTTTTTGTGAAGTTCTGGCGACAGATATAAAGTAACCTTTTGCTTAGTTTGCATATAACTCTTTGACGGCCTTACCCGGGTATGTATATTACGTTATCGGTTATTTTGTGAGGTGTCAAGACATTAAAGCGTTTTGACGGCAATTTCGTTACATTTATTTACATTTAGTTGATGATCATAAGTGACATAGTTAGAAAAGTCAGTTATTTATAAAACACCTATCATGTTGAAAAAAATGTAATAAACCAGGAGCAAAAATTCGGCAATTTGTTGGCAAAAAGTCAAATTATCTGGTAAATTTGAAGTATAAATGACTTTAGCTAAAATATAATCATGTCTAGCACTACAGTAAAATCCTGTAGTTTACAGCAACAAATTTATACTAAAATCAAAAATTTTGGCGGCAAAACTGTTCTGTTGTTGAGCCTGTGCAGTTGTACTGCCAGCAGTTTTCTCGCTCCTAAAGTTACATGGAATACTTATAATAATTCTCGCCATGGCTTTGAATTTCCGTATCCCAGTAATTGGAATGCTTTGCCAGAGGCATCAAACAACGATGGAATTGTTTTGAGATCATCAATAAATAATTCTGTGGAAATTCGGGCATGGGCTGCTCATCGGCTACCTGAGTTGATAGAACAAAATAGCAAAATAACGCACAACCCCAACTTTCAAACAGCTCAAGGTGTATCTGGAGTACTACTTGTGGAAGTAGACCAGCAAATAAGTTCAATGTCATTGAGTTTATCTAAAGATGAAATCCAATATTACTGGCAGGCGCGCAGCCAGAATGAAGAATTTTCAGATTACTATCATTTGTTCTACTACATTGCTTACCAGTACAGGATTCAGGAGTAGCAGAAAGTAGACAAATGGGGAAGCATAGCGAAAATTTCTATTCCTCTTCATCCCCTTGATCGTCTTTATCTTCGTAATTTCCCAACCTAAAATCACCTATTTTTACAAGAATGATGGTTGAGAGGGTACAGAAACCTGATAGATTTAGCTATCAGCGAGTAAAAACTGGTGAAGATGAAAGTCCTGGTAATTGGTGGTGATGGATATTGCGGTTGGGCAACTGCACTTTACCTTTCCAACCGAGGTTACGAAGTTGGAATTTTAGATAGTTTGGTGCGGCGGCACTGGGATAATGAATTGGGTATCGAAACTCTGACTCCCATCGCACCAATTCAGCAACGCCTCCAGCGCTGGCAAGATTTGACTGGTAAATGTATCGACCTATTCATTGGCGATATTACTAATTACGAATTTCTCAAGCAAGTTTTACACCAATTTGAGCCGAACGCCCTCGTGCATTTTGGTGAACAACGTTCAGCGCCCTTTTCGATGATTGACCGAGAACACGCCGTTCTCACTCAGGTTAATAATGTCGTCGGCACTTTAAACTTGCTGTACGCCATGCGAGAAGACTTCCCAGATTGCCACATGGTGAAACTGGGGACAATGGGTGAATATGGTACACCCAACATTGATATTGAGGAAGGGTTCATCACAATTGAACACAATGGCCGCAAAGATACCCTACCGTATCCGAAGCAACCGGGTTCGATGTACCACTTGAGCAAAGTTCATGATAGTCACAATATCAACTTTGCTTGCCGCACTTGGGGGCTGCGGGCTACAGACTTAAATCAAGGGATAGTTTACGGCGTTCTGACCGAAGAAACGGGAATGGACGAAATGTTAATTAATCGCCTTGATTATGATGGTGTATTTGGTACAGCACTGAATCGTTTTTGTATTCAAGCTGCGATCGCTCACCCGCTAACCGTCTACGGGACAGGTGGGCAAACTCGCGGTTTCTTGGATATTCGGGATACAGTGCGATGTATTGAACTAGCGATCGCTAACCCAGCCGAACCAGGCGAATTCCGAGTATTTAACCAATTTACTGAACTATTCAGCATTGGTGACTTGGCATTAATGGTGAAAAAAGCGGGGAATGCGATTGGATTGAATGTAGATATCAATCACCTGGATAACCCCAGAGTTGAAAGAGAAGAACATTACTTCAATGCTAAAAATACCAAACTGCTGGATCTAGGTTTACAGCCGCACTATCTCTCTGATTCCTTACTTGATTCGCTGTTAAACTTTGCAGTCAAGTATCAAACACGAGTTGATCACAAGCAAATTCTGCCCAAGGTTTCTTGGCATAGAAAGTAGATTTAAGCCTGCTGGAAACTGTTCGTCATGTCTTAGCAAAACATGATGGACAGTTAATTTTTAGTGCTGAGTTCGGAGTGCTGAGTGCTGAGTGCTGAGTTCGGAGTTCGGAGTGCTGAGTATTAATCGCCTTGGCAGTTGCTCTAGATATTTTTTGGGCAAAATGCCCACTTCTAATTAGCAAGGCGGACTGACCATAAAGTTGGCACAGTCAGGATTTGTATGTATAGCACTACGCATACACGTTAGGACATTGTTGATTGCTGAAAGCCTTGGCGTAGGGGTGGGTTTATTAAAATTGTTATGAGTAATTGAGCATATTTGTCATAGCTTGCGTGGCGTAGCCATACCCGCCCCTACTTGGTCTTTACTCAGCACTCAGCACTCCGAACTCAGCACTTTGCTACATAGCCTCAGACTTCCAATCTGCGGGTAATTGACGCAATGTAAAAGAATCTGGGATTATCTGCTTATCTAGTTTTTTATGAGAATCGCTTTATTTACTGAAACCTTTCTGCCCAAAATTGACGGCATAGTAACGCGCCTACGCCATACTGTTGACCATCTACAACGTAATGGCGACCAAGTACTAGTATTTGCCCCTGATGGCGGAATTACTGAACACAAAGGAGCCAAAGTTTACGGCGTGACTGGCTTTCCTCTGCCATTGTATCCAGAGTTAAAAATGGCTTTACCCCGTCCTGCCATTGGTTATGCTTTAGAAGAATTTCAGCCAGATATTATCCATGTGGTGAATCCAGCTGTCTTAGGATTGGCTGGGATTTTTTATAGCAAGATGCTTAAAATACCGCTAGTTGCATCTTACCATACCCATTTACCTCAATATCTCCAGCATTACGGTTTGGGAATGCTCGAAGGATTTCTGTGGGAATTGCTCAAAGGCGCTCATAATCAAGCCGCTTTAAATCTTTGTACCTCAACAGTGATGATGGAAGAACTCACTGGACACGGGATTGAACGGGTAAAGGTGTGGCAGAGGGGTGTGGATACAGAATTTTTTCATCCTGATTTAGCTAATTTGGAGATGCGATCGCGTCTGTCCCAAAATCACCCAGAGAGTCCTTTATTACTGTATGTTGGCCGTCTTTCTGCTGAAAAAGAAATTGAGCGCATCAAGCCCATTTTAGAGGCAATTCCCGATGCACGATTAGCATTAGTGGGAGATGGGCCTCACCGTCAAGAATTAGAAAAACATTTTGCCGATACTCCCACACACTTTGTCGGGTATCTTACAGGACAAGAATTAGGTTCGGCCTTTGCTAGTGCTGATGCCTTTATTTTTCCTTCTCGAACAGAAACACTAGGCTTAGTTCTACTAGAAGCTATGGCCGCTGGCTGTCCAGTCGTAGCCGCCCGTTCAGGGGGAATTCCTGATATTGTGACAGACGGCGTAAATGGCTATCTTTTTGAGCCGACAGCAGATATTCAAGATGCCATTAATGCTACTGTTAACCTCCTGGAACACAAACAAGAACGAGAGGTTATCCGTCAAAATGCCCGCAGCGAAGCAGAAAATTGGGGATGGTCAGCTGCTACTTGTCAGTTGCAAGATTACTATCAAAAAGTGGTATTTGCAGAAAAACTGACAACAGTAGCTTGAATCAGTTAACTGTGAAAAGACACCACCTCCAAAGTTTGGGGATGGTGTCTGAATAATGATTTACAGATAAGCGATCGCTTTTTTTTTGATCTCTTAACTTGCGCTTTCTCCATCATCACTTTGAAAGGGACTTTCGCCAATTTGTAGTTGTTTTTTCGTTTTTTTCAACTGTTTCCACAAAGCCTTGATTTGTTCATAAGCTTCATCTGGGCTTAACTTTCCACCTGTTTCTAAATTACAGATATAACTAATACGTTGAGCAAATTCCTGTAAATTGGCATTAAAAACCAAATTTTCAGGCTTTACATGACCATAGTAACGTCCACGAGGATAGAGAAAATCATCTTTGTCCATTATTTTTACCATTTATTTATTAAATATTTTTGGTTATTCAGTACCTATTATGCTGAATCTACTTTAAAAAAGCCGGAATCCTTACCAGACAAGGAATTACAACTGATTATCCTCAATGTTTTGGGAAAATTTCTTTTTTATCCCTGTTCCCTTTGGCCGAATGTTTTCTTGTCTTCTTGTTGGTTATACCGGGAAAGGTAAATAAGCTCAAAGGTATATAAGACAAGCTTTTGCAGCCTATGTTTCCGTTTTCGCAACGTCTTGGTTCAAAGCCTAGCACAGGTTATACAAAACTATAACCTTTTTCAAGTACGCGATCGCTGCCAACCAGCAATCTGCCCTATTTCTCCTGGCTGTATGATCTCATAAAACTATGGTATATCTATATACTGTAAACGTGTTTTACCATCACCGCGTTTTCGTTCTAGTTAAGCTTTTGAGAGCGAGGAGATTTTCAATGTCATATAAAGTTACGGGCAGAGTTTATGAGGCTGAAACTGGTTTAGGAATCCCTAAGCTCATCGTTCAAGCTTTTGATAAGGATATGCTTAAGGATGATAATTTAGGGGAAACAGTCACAGATAGCGAAGGCAAATTTGAAATAAATTACACCGAAAAAGACTTCAAAGGAATGTTTGAAGGCGAACCAGATTTATATATCATTATCAAAACAGGCGATCGCGTCAATACTTTATATAACAGCGAAAAAAACATCCGTCATCGAGCCAAACGTCATGAAAATTTTGATATAGGGATTCCCAAATCAGCTTTTGTTGCCCAAATCAAAGATGATAAACAATTGTTAAAAGTTCTCTTTGGTGTTGCTTGGTTAGATGGAGTGCTAGAACCAGGAGAAAAACTATACTTGCAGCAAGTAGCCAATCAAAAAGGACTAGCAGAAGATCCAGAAATCAAACCTTTATTAGCAGGTGAACCAGTCCAGTATCAGGAAGCTTACGCCTGCTTACAAGCATACTTAGGTACTAATCCCAGTGATGAAGATTATGATGAACTATGTCAATCACTGGAAACACTAACTGCCCTTGATTCAGCAGTAGAAGGCATCGAAACAGAACTTCTAGCCAGCATACCCAAAAGAGAAGCTCGCCAACTCACTCTCAAACAAAGACTAGTAAGCACTTTCCTCGACCCACAATTCATTGCCAAATTGGCTACACCAAAAACCCCAACTAGCGATGCGGTACAAAAAAAAGGTACTTACTCAGATACACCTTACCGTGTCATGAGTCAGCTAATTGATAAAATTGAACCTCCCGAAATCAAAGAGATTCAAAAAACCTTAAGTAGGTTATTTTTACAAGACAACTTTGCCCCAGTCAAAGAAGAAATTACCGCCGATGATTTGCCCGTAATTGGTCAACTTCCCCAAGAATTATCGGGGATGTTTTTACGCATTTCCCCCAATCCCCTTTTCCCACCCATTGGACTATATCACTGGTTTGATGGTGATGGTATGTTACATGGAGTCAACATCAAAAATGGTAAAGCGAGCTACCTTAACCGCTACGTGGAGACCGAAACCCTAAAAGTTGAAAAACAACAAGGCAAAGCAATTTGGCCAGGTTTACTCAACCTACCTCGATTTGACTCTCCTTACGACATCATGATTAAAAATCCTGCCAATACATCTGTAATTTGGCACGCTGGGAAACTTTTAGTCTTGTGTGAAGCAGGAGTACCCCATCATATTCGCGTCCCAGACTTAGAAACCCTTGGCGCTCACACTTTTAACAATCAACTCACCTGTGCTTTTACAGCTCATCCCAAAATAGATGCTGTCACAGGAGAAATGATGTTTTTCGGCTTTTCTCCCATTGCTCCACCGTACCTATCCTATGGCGTAGTCACAGCAACAGGAGAAATTACCCGCATTGTGCCAATTGAGTTACCTGCGCCTGTAATGATGCATGATTTTGCCATTACGGAAAATTACTCAATTTTCTTAGATATGCCCCTAACCTTCCAGCCAGGACAAATGATCAAAGGTGGAATTCCCCTAGCTTTTGACCGCACACGTAAAAGTCGTATTGGCATTATGCTACGCCACGGGGATAACAACACTCTACGCTGGTTTGAAGTGCCAACTTGCATGGTTTATCATACCGTCAATGCTTACGAAGAAGGAGAAGAGATAGTTCTCTTAGGCTTGCGGATGCCTTCAACTAATCTCTTAATTCCCGACGATAGTGACAACGGTAACAGTTCTGAAAACGAAATTGCCAAAATGTGTCGCTGGCGTATTCATCTCAAAACTGGAGCTATTACTGAAGAGTTGCTTGACGATCAAGTTACAGAATTTCCGCGCATTAATGATCAGTTAGTTGGTCGCAAAATCCGTTACATCTACGCTGGACAAGGGGCTATTTACGCCAGTCCCAAACCCCTGCTTGATGGCGTGAAGAAATATGATTTAGAAACAGGCACAGCTGAAAGTTATTTTTATGGACGAGGACGTTTTGGCGGTGAAGCGGTATTTGTTCCTCGTCCTGGGGCAACTGTTGAAGATGATGGTTGGGTAATCACTTACATTCACGATACCATTGCCAATAAATCAGAATTACTGATTTTAAATGCCCAAAACATCACATCCGAACCTGTAGCGCGGGTTATGCTTCCTCAGCGTGTACCCTTTGGTTTCCATTGTGGCTGGGTTTCCTCTGAACAAATGGCAACTCAGAAAATTTAGCTAACTTAACTAGGGAGCAACGCGATTTTGTGAGATATTTGCTCCCTACCCCCTGTCTTCATGCTTTGAGGGCATAGGTGTTTGATATTAGCCAACAAACCATAGCCAACTCACCGCTAATAGCGGATATCGAATAACTAAAGATAAAATAGTTAAGCCTGAAAGGGCGAAAGCTGCCCACTGCCTAAAACTTTACCTCATATTATGTCTGTTTATTCCCAGTTATACGAAGGCAAAGCTAAAATTCTCTATGCAACGGAAGATCCAGAAGTCTTGTTAGCTGATTTTAAAGACGATGCCACTGCTTTTAATGCCCAGAAACGTGGCAGCATTATCAACAAGGGAAAAATTAACTGTACCATTTCTAGCCAGCTATTTCAGGAACTGGAAAAATTTGGGATAAAAACCCACTACATTGACAGTCCTCAACCGCATCAAATGCGAGTCAAGGCTGTAAAAATTGTGCCAATAGAAGTAGTGGTGAGAAATATTGCTGCTGGTAGTCTTAGTCAGCAAACAGGATTACCCATAGGTACAGTGCTGAAACAACCTTTAGTAGAGTTTTATTACAAAAACGACCAATTGGGTGATCCATTATTAACACGCGATCGCTTATTTCTGCTAGAACTAGCAACACCGGAACAAGTAGATGTAATTAACAATCTAGCATTGCAAGTCAACGAATTTCTCCGTGACTTTTGGCATTCGTGCGGCATTACCCTAGTAGACTTTAAACTAGAATTTGGTTTGGACTCGCAACAGCAAATACTCTTGGCAGATGAAATTAGCCCTGATACTTGCCGTTTGTGGAACACAACTGAAGCAGATCCTAACCTGCGGGTAATGGATAAAGACCGCTTCCGGCGTGATTTAGGGAATGTAGAGAATGCTTACCAAGAAGTTTTACAACGAGTGCTACAAGCAGTAGAAAGTAAAACTTGAATTGGTCAAAACCGCAAGGCAAGAACAAATAGTTTTTAGCTGATGCCTTGTGACTTATAAAGTAAAGAGGCAATAGCAAACAACTTTATTTTGACTTGATATTTTTGCCATAAGAGCATGATTGCCTTGTGAATGGTGTGTGGATGTGAAGAGGAATTTAAATAAAATGCGTTTATCTCCCGTATGGGTAGCAATGGTAGCAATTGCAGCACCATTAAGCGACTCACTCAGTGCAAATGCCCAAACTATTAATAGTTCAGAACAGATAACAGAGGTTTTTACACCAGAGATCAATCCCCAGTCAGTGAGTGAAACTCAGGTTCAGTCTTTTGTCACAATTCTCCCAGTTAAACCAGCCGAGAAAACGACATCAGATGTAATAATTCCTACCTTGACAACGCCGCAAGTTGGTCAAACCTTCGAGACTAACTCACATTTTCTGACTCAACAGCCTGATTCAGTTCCAGAAGTTGCGCCCCCAGTAATTGACCAGTCAGTTCCCTCACCAACTCCTGAAACTACTCCCAACCTAGAAAATTTTAATACCCCCAACGCCACCCCAGATGCTCCAGAACCTCGCGTACTGGTATCAGAGGTAGTTGTTAGACCGGAGACAGGACAATTAACATCAGAACTGGAAGACCAAGTTTTCCGAGTGATTCGTACCCAACCAGGTCGGACAACAACCCGATCTCAACTGCAAGAAGATATTAACGCCATATTTAGTACTGGCTTCTTTGCCAATGTTCAAGCAGTGCCAGAAGATACGCCCTTGGGTGTGCGTGTGAGCTTTGTCGTCCAACCCAACCCTGTCCTCACCAAAGTAGAAGTGCAAGCCAATCCGGGAACTGATATTCCTTCGGTATTGCCTCCTAGTACGGTAGATGAAGTTTTTCAAGAGCAATATGGTCAAATCCTCAACCTGCAAGAACTGCAAGAAGGTATTAAGCAATTAACCGAGAAGTATCAAGAAAACGGCTATGTGCTGGCGAACGTTATTGGTTCACCCCAAATTTCAGAAACCGGCATTGTTACCCTGCAAGTAGCCGAAGGAGTAGTGGAAAATGTGAAAGTCAGGTTCCGCGATCGCGAAGGTCGGGAGACAGACGAGAAGGGCGAACCAATTAAAGGTCGGACACAGGAATATATAATTACGCGAGAATTAGAGTTAAGTCCAGGAGATGTATTTAACCGCGACATAGTACAAAGAGACCTCCAAAGAGTATTTGGACTAGGGCTATTTGAAGATGTCAATGTCTCCCTTGACCCTGGTACAGACCCTAGTCAGGTTGATGTCGTGGTGAATGTAGCTGAACGTAGTACTGGTTCGATTGCAGCTGGAGCCGGGTTTAGTTCTGCTAGTGGACTATTTGGTACTGTTAGTTATCAGCAGCAAAACTTGGCGGGAAGAAACCAAAACCTGGGAGCAGAAGTACAGGTGGGAGAAAGGGAACTGCTGTTTGACCTCCGGTTTACAGACCCGTGGATCGCAGGTGATCCCTACAGAACTTCTTATACAGCCAATTTGTTTCGCCGTAGTTCCATTTCATTAATTTTTGATGGACAAGATGGTGATATTAGGACATTTCAACCAGGGGAAACAGATGGCGATCGCCCCCGTGTTCTCCGATTAGGTGGTGGTATTACTTTTAATCGTCCCCTATCTCCCAATCCCTACGAAAGATCAGAATGGACTGCTTCAGCCGGATTGCAGTATCAACGAATTTCTACCCGTGATGCCGATGGTAATGTCAGACCAGAAGGAGCCGTATTCCAGGATGGAGTAGCGGGAGAACCAGTTCCTTTGAGCTTCTCAGGAGAAGGTGAAGATGATTTGGTGCTATTACAACTAGGCGCACAGCGCGACCTGCGTAATAACCCCTTACAACCAACATCAGGTTCCTTTCTCCGCTTTGGAGTCGATCAATCCGTACCAGTAGGACTGGGTAACATTTTCCTGACGAGACTACGAGGTAGTTATAGCCAATACTTACCTGTGAGTTTTACTAACTTCGCCCCAGGGCCACAAACCCTAGCCTTTAACCTACAAGGAGGTACAGTTCTAGGTGACTTGCCTCCCTATGAAGCTTTTACCCTGGGTGGTAGTAACTCTGTCCGGGGTTACGAAGAAGGAGCCTTAGCTAGTGGACGTAGTTATGTACAAGCATCTGTTGAATATCGCTTCCCAGTTTTCTCAGTAGTCAGTGGCGCACTGTTTTTTGATGTCGGTAGTGATTTAGGAACTACAACTAGACCAGCTGAAGTATTGAACAAAAACGGCACTGGCTACGGTTATGGATTAGGTGTGCGTGTACAATCTCCACTAGGCCCCATTCGGATTGACTACGGCATTAACGATGACGGCGATAGTCGAATTAATTTTGGGATCGGGGAAAGATTTTAAATAGTCATTGTTTATTAGTCATTAGTCATTAGTCATTGGTTAATCAACTTTTGACTTCTGACTTTTAATTTTTGACTTCCGTGCCGCCGCACGAGGTACTTGCTAATTGTCACATTTGCCTCAATACTATTTCCATAAAGGGAAAGTGAGCAGCTGCATTTTGCAGATAAGTCAGGGTCTTTGCCAAGAATTCAGATGAATCATACAAATCAAAATAAAAATATATTAATTTTTCGCCCATGCAACAACACACCATAGCAGGAGAAATCACCCAAACTGGAGTGGGACTGCATAGTGGTGTGAGTACCCACATACGGATATTGCCTTCTGAGCCAGGTAGTGGACGCTACTTTGTTCGGGTGGATTTACCAGATTTACCCATCATTCCCGCTCAAGTGGCAGCCGTAAATCAGACTCTTTTATCCACTCAACTAGGTAAAGGAGAAACCTGCATTCGCACAGTTGAGCATTTATTAGCCGCACTTGTGGGTATGGGTGTGGATAATGCCCGCATTGAAATTGATGGCTCAGAAGTACCACTGTTAGACGGTTCGGCAAAGGTTTGGACTGACAGTATTGCTGAAGTTGGCTTAGTCTCACAATCAATTAGTAACCCAGATGCATTGGTGCTGAAAGAGCCAATCTGGATCTATGAAAATGATGCTTTTGCTTGCGCCCTCCCAGCATCAAAAACCCGTTTTAGTTACGAGATTGATTTTGATGTGGGGGCTATTGGTAATCAATGGCACAGTTGGTCACTGAATTCCAGTTTTGCTAAAGAAATCGCCCCGGCTCGTACCTTTGGTTTACTGCACCAAATTGAACACTTACAAAAAACAGGGTTAATTAAAGGTGGTAGCTTAGATAATGCCCTGGTTTTTGGGTCTGAAGGTTTGGTAAATCCACCATTAAGATTTGCAAATGAACCAGTTCGTCATAAAATATTAGATTTAGTAGGAGATTTGAGTTTATTGGGAACTTTTCCCCAAGCTCATTTTTTAGCTTATAAAGCCAGCCATAATTTACACATTCAACTGGCTCGGAAAATTCTAGAGTTGGAATTGGCTCAAGTCTAAAATCTCAACTCCTGAAAGGTTTTCATCCCTGCCTACTTAATTTATCAATTAAAAATCAACATACCGCTAATGGCCATCGTCACTGAAGTGAATAGTCCCGATACTAATTTACCTACATCTACCGGAGAACAAATTCCTGAAATTAAAACCACATTTTCATCTGAAGAAATTCACAAATTGCTCCCTCACCGTTATCCATTTTTACTTGTCGATAAAATAATTGACTATGTGCCAGAAAAAATGGCAGTAGGAGTGAAAAATGTCACTATCAACGAACCCCAGTTTACAGGACATTTCCCCGAACGACCATTGATGCCAGGAGTGCTAATTGTTGAGGCTATGGCACAGGTTGGAGGTATTGTTCTCAAGCAATTACCTGGGTTTGAAAATGGATTATTCGTTTTTGCTGGTATTGATAAAGTGCGCTTCCGCCGTCAAGTGGTTCCGGGAGACCAGCTCGTGATGACAGTGGAACTGTTGTGGATAAAACAACGTCGTTTCAGTAAAATGCAAGCCCGTGCTGAGGTTGAAGGTCAACTAGCGGCTGAAGGCGAATTAATGTTTTCTCGAATTAACTAATAATTTATTGTGGTGCTGGTGGGTAAAGCCGTGATTTGCTCTGAACTTAGGCCTAAATAAATCATAAGAGCAGTAAAAAACCATCCAAGCATTTGATAATTTCTAGATTTTCGTCGCCCTTACACATAACTTGATTGACTCAACACTTTCGGCTACTGATTGTAGAAAAAAGATTAATTACGTTTCTACACTTAAAAAAGTTCTGGAGATTCACCCTTGAAGACGCTTATTCATCCAACTGCTGTAATTCATCCTAAATCCGAACTCCATCCTACAGTACAAGTCGGTGCCTATGCTGTGATTGGAGCTCATGTTAAAGTCGGACTGGAAACAATTATTGGCGCTCATGTAGTGCTAGAAGGCCCTTGTGAAATTGGGGCGCGAAATCAAATTTTTCCAGGCGCAGCTATAGGCATGGAACCACAGGATCTGAAGTTTGTCGGAGAACCGACTTGGGTCAAAATTGGCGACAATAACTTGATTCGTGAGTATGTCACTATTAACCGCGCGACTGGTGCTGGCGAAGCTACGGTGATTGGCAACAATAACCTATTAATGGCTTATGTCCACGTCGCTCATAACTGCATAATTGAAGACAACGTAATTATTCCGAACTCAGTAGCTTTGGCAGGTCATGTCCATATAGAGTCACGGGCCCGACTGGGTGGAGTTTTAGGAGTACATCAATTTGTCCGCATTGGTCAACACGCAATGGTCGGGGGTATGGCACGTATTGACCGGGATGTGCCTCCTTATATGTTGGTGGAGGGTAATCCAGCGCGGGTCAGAACCTTGAATTTAGTCGGACTAAAACGTTCTGGCATGAATTCAGCAGATTTGCAAGTTTTGAAAAAAGCATTTCGGATTCTCTATCGATCTGGTTTAAGTTTTAAGGATGCTTTGGAACAGCTGGAACAATTGGGAGAAACGGAACAATTGCAATCCTTGCGTCGTTTTTTACTGCTTTCTCAAATGCCTGGAAGACGTGGTTTAATTCCGGGAAGGAAAAAGTTAGGCGTAAGTGATGAGTCTTAAAATTAGGTGTGTAGAGACGCGATTAATCCTGTCTCTACAAAAGGGTTTAAATTTTAATTTTTACTAGTTATCAAATGCGGATATTTATCAGCACTGGCGAGGTATCTGGCGATTTGCAAGGTTCATTGCTGATTACAGCGATCCAGCGTCAAGCTGCTGAGGCTGGTTTGCAAGTAGAAATTGTGGCGCTGGGTGGGGAAAAAATGGCAGCAGCTGGAGCCACAATTTTGGGGAAGACTAGTGGTATTGGCTCAATGGGTCTGATAGAGTCTTTGCCTTATATTTTCCCTACTCTTCAGGTACAACGACGAGCGATCGCTTTTCTTAAAGAAAATCCCCCTGATTTAGTGGTATTGATTGATTATATGGGGCCAAACTTGGGGATTGGCACTTATATGCAAAAGCATTTACCACAACTACCAGTGGTATATTACATCGCTCCCCAAGAGTGGGCTTGGTCAATGGGTTTGCGTAATACATCCCGAATTGTCGGCTTTACAGATAAACTCTTGGCTATCTTTCCCGAAGAAGCCCGTTATTTTCGCGAGAATGGCGCACAAGTTAACTGGGTGGGACATCCTTTAATTGACCGGATGCAAGATGCACCTAGTCGCGAATTAGCCCGCACTCAATTGCAAATTCCACCAGAGCAAAAGGCGATCGCACTACTTCCCGCTTCTCGTCGTCAAGAATTAAAATATCTTTTACCAGTTATTTTTCAAGCTGCTCAAACTATTCAAGCTAAATTACCAGAAGCTCATTTTTGGATTCCCCTGTCCCTAGACGCTTACAGAGAGACAATTGCAGCCGCAATTCAAAGTTATGGTTTACAAGCGACAATTTTATCTGGTCAACAAAAAGAACTATTTGCCGCAGCTGATTTTGCCATCACTAAATCTGGTACAGTCAATCTGGAATTGGCTTTATTAAATGTGCCGCAAGTTGTGGTTTATCGTCTCAATCCCATTACTGTTTGGATTGCGCGGAAAATTTTGAGAGGGTCGATAGTTTTTGCTTCGCCACCTAATTTAGTGGTAATGAAACCCATTGTGCCAGAATTATTACAAGAGCAAGCCACAGCAGAAAATATTGTACAAGCATCGATGGAATTACTGCTAAATCCTGAGCGTCGAGCGCAAACTTTGGCAGATTATGCCGAAATGCGGCAACTTTTGGGTGAAGTGGGAGTATGCGATCGCGCTGCACAAGAAATTTTGCAAATGCTACCAGATATTGGGGAAGAGAAAAGATAGTCAGGTAGATGAAAGAACAACGGCCAATTGCTGTCGATTTATTTGCTGGTGCTGGTGGGATGACCCTGGGCTTTGAACAAGCGGGCTTTGATGTAATTGCATCTGTGGAAATTGACCCGATTCACTGTGCAACACATGAGTTTAATTTCCCTTTCTGCTCAATATTATGTAAAAGCGTTGAGGACACCACAGCGAAAGAGATTCGGAATCGGTCTAAAATTGGCGATCGCGAAATTGATGTGGTAATTTGTGGCTCACCATGTCAAGGCTTTTCTATAATGGGTAAACGAGTCTTTGATGACCCACGAAATTCTTTAGTATTTCACTTTCATCGGCTGGTTTTAGAACTCAAACCCAAATTTTTTGTCATGGAAAATGTTCGGGGAATTACAGTTGGAGAACATAAAAAAATTCTTGCAGCTTTGATTAGTGAGTTTAACAAACATGGCTATCAAGTAGAAGAAAATTATCAAGTTCTCAACGCTGCTGATTATGGTGTTCCTCAGTCCCGTGAAAGATTATTTTTGATTGGAGCTAGAAAGGATTTAGACTTACCAAAATACCCCCAACCGATTACTCAACCAGCGTTATCAAAGAGTTCTCAACAAAAACATTTATCTCCTCTTCCCCATAGTCCAACAGTATGGGAAGCTATCGGAGATTTACCAGAAGTAGAACAATACTCAGAATTACTCGAAACAGATTGTGTATTAGCAGAGTATGGCCAGCCTAGTAATTATGCTCTTGTACTTCGTGGTATCAACAGTTTAGCAGATGATTATTCAAGCGATCGCACCTTTGATTTGAGCATTCTTTCTTCTAGTCTCCGAACAAAGCACTCAGCCGCAACAATGAAACGCTTTGCTGACACTAACCAGGGAGAGCGAGAGCCAATTAGTCGTTTCCATAAATTGCATCCTGCTGGCGTATGTAACACTTTAAGAGCAGGTACAGACAAGCATAGAGGTTCTTTCACTTCTCCCAGACCGATTCATCCATTTACACCCCGTTGCATCACAGTTAGAGAAGCGGCGAGGCTACATTCTTACCCCGACTGGTTTAGATTTCATGTCACCAAATGGCACGGATTTCGGCAAGTCGGAAACTCTGTACCACCTCTACTAGCAAAGGCTGTAGCATCTGAGATTATTCGTAATTTGAATATTTTACCTTGCAAACCCCATGATCAATCTAAATTGGGCAATGAGGAGCTACTAAAACTTACTTTGTCGCAAGCAACGGAACATTATATTAATTCGTAATTCGTAATTCGTAATTCGTAATTTGTAATTTGTAATTTGTAATTTGTAATTTGTAATTTGTAATTTGTGATTTGTAATTTATATTAAGTCCACGCCCGGAAGAATGTGGTGTCTTCCCAGATATTAGCAGTTTGTTGAGCGATCGCATTTAATTCTTGTTGACTCAAAGGTTGAAAAGCACGAGCTACCTTGACATTATGCTCTAATTGTGTTATGTCTTCAGCCGCAATTACGCAACAATGAACCCCAGGCTGAGACATACTATATCCTAAAGCTTGCTGCATACCTGCCAAACCACCGGGTTTAAACAACCGACCATAAGCCGGGACTTTCATCGCAATTACACCAACGTTTTTTGCTTGCGCTATCGGCATAACTACAGGAAGAAAAGGACGTGGGTGATGTTGATCAGCAGCATTAACAGGAATCAGTGTAGCGTGGAAGGGATAGCGGCGCAGTCCTTCGGCAATTATCTCTGGGTCATGATGTCCGGTAATACCTGCGAAACGGACAAGTTTCTGCTGTATGGCTTCTTCTAAAGCTGTAATTGCACCAGATGGACTAAAGATAGTGTCGAGTTCTGAGGCAAAAGAAACATGATGTAACTGCCACAAATCAAGGTAATCTGTATTCAGACGTTTAAGCGATCGCTCCAATTCTCGCCATGCGCCATCGTAGTCTCTTTTATCAGTCTTACTGGCTAGAAACAGCTTTGCGCGATGGGGTGGCAGCACTTTTCCTAAATAATCTTCACTAGGGCCATAACTAGCAGCCGTATCAAAGTAGCGGATACCCAGTTCCAACGCTTTTTGAATAATAGCCTCAGCATCACGTTCTCTGTCATACCAAGATAACGGCGTTTGTCCAGCACCTCCCAACCCAAATATAGGTAAATTTACTCCAGTGCGTCCTAAAACTCGTTCTGGCATAGTCGCTGTTGGTTTAGCAGCCTGTTGAAAGGCAGTACTTGCAGTAATACCACCAGCTACAGCAACGCTGGTAATTAAAAAACTGCGCCGTGTTTGCTTTTCTATCATGGTTCGCTGCGGCGAAATTGCTTCTTTTATCTTAGCTAAGGAAATTTACTCAGAGACATCTGATTGAATGAATATATGAAAAGCTCACGCAAAGGTGTAAAAATTAGAGTGAGGGTGAAAAAAATTATTCCCCGACAATCAACACTCAAAACTACTGTTGCTTATTTCCACTTGATAAACTACTGGGATTAATATTAATTAAAGGCAACGCACCATTACCACTCATAACTGTGGGAAAACGACCATCCCATTTTTCTATGGCTTGCTTTTGTAATAAATCTGGCGTTAAAGTTAGCCGTTGTAATCTTTGTGCTTCAGCTTGACCTTTGGCGCGGTTGATATCTGCTTGGGCTTCTTGAGTCGCTTTCTGAGCAATAAATTCCGCCTGTTTAGCCTCTTGTTCCGCTATTTGTTTAGATTCAATTGCCTTACTAAACTCTGGAGAAAAAGCAAAATCTACTAAAGAAACATCATCTATGAGAATACCGTAAGATGCTAAACGGTTTTTGAGATGATTATCAATTTCTTCTTTCAATTCCGTTCTTTTAGTGATAACTTCTTCTGCTGTTTTTTTGGCTGTAGCTGCTTTTAGCACTTCAGAAACCGCAGGAGTAATAATTCCATCAATAATAAGTTCTTCATCTCCAATTTGTTGGTAAATTTTATTTACCTGTAGTGGATCAAGATGCCAGTTGATTGCAAGTTCTGTAGTTATTGTTTGCAGGTCTTTAGAAGCTGCATCAGATTTAAAAGTATTTTTTTGAACGCGAACATTGAGTCTTTTAACTGATGTCACTATTGGCATAATAGGATGTAAACCTTCGTCTAACACTTGATCCTGAACCTTACCAAAGTGCATGACTACTCCCCTTTCACCAGCATTAACAATGGCAAAAGGGCGGATCATAATTGCCAAAAATAAGAAAACTACTCCTCCAGCAATATAAAGACCATATTGAAAATTATTCTCCAGGTTTCTGCTCACATTATGCATATTATTTTCCTGAATTATTGATACACCCACAACTGGAATTTTCTCACAAACGACAAAAATTGTAAAATTAATGTCAAAGTTAGATACACATTTACTAATCAAAATTTCGGAAAAGCACCTATTGAACGCCCACTTTAAATATGAAGATTTATCAACATCATCCTTGGCCTCTAACGGTGGAGGAAGCTACAGCTATTCAAGAAAGTTTACGAAACCAGGTCATTCGGTCAGATCAACTAAAACAACCTGTCCAATATGTGGCTGGTGTAGATATGGGTTTTGAGTCCAGTGGAACTATTAGCCGTGCAGCAGTTGTAGTGCTAAGTTTTCCTGATTTGCAAGTTGTAGAAACATCATTAGCGTACCGTCCGACATCATTTCCCTATATTCCCGGTTTTCTCTCATTTCGGGAAATACCAGCCGTACTTGACGCACTAGAAAAGATTCAAATTACACCAGATATTATTTTGTGTGATGGTCAAGGAATCGCCCATCCGCGAAGATTCGGCATAGCTAGTCATCTAGGAGTTATCTTGGGTATGCCAACAATTGGTGTAGCCAAATCATTGCTAATTGGTAAGCATGATCAATTGCCAGACACTAAAGGTAGTTGGCAACCATTAATACATAAAAGTGAAACTATTGGAGCAGTTTTAAGAACCCGTCAAGGAGTAAAACCTGTATATGTTTCCATTGGTCATCAAATCAGCTTAACTACGGCAATTGACTATGTATTAAGCTGTACACCCAAATATCGCCTGCCTGAAACTACACGTATTGCTGATAAATTGGCATCAGCGAGATAAAGTGATTATTGAAGTTTGTGCTAAACACTTGCTTGCTCTGGTTAAATCGTGTTAGGAATCCCACAGAGAGTAATTGAAGTAATTAAGACTTACCTATCCAAGAAAGATGAACGCACTAACTTTACAGTGGCACGATACAGGCCAAGATAGAGTTCAGAACATTTACGAACAACAGCCCAGTAAAAATCCTCATACCGTCCGTATCGGTCGAGATCCCCTGCGGTGTGACATTGTTTTGAGTCACCCGACTGTATCCGGTTTACACGTAGAAATATTTTTTCACAATCAGCAGCAATGCTTTTATATCAGAAATTTGCGATCGCCTAATCCCCCCATGATAGACGGACAGCAATTAGTCCACGGTGAAATGCCTTTAAATGAGGGCAGTATTATTTATTTGGGTCAAGCAAAACTTCAAGTTACTAAGATTGCTATTAACAATATTCCCGCAACAGTTTTAACACCACCACAGCAACCACCAGTACAACTGAGTCATCATCATCCATCCACACCCCCAACACCAGCACAAGGGATTTATGGTTTAGAATGTCCTAAATGTTACAAAGTTTCCCCTGTAGAAAATTTGCAAATTGGCTGCCCTTGGTGTGGTACATCTTTAGCCGCATCAGTAAGCGTATTAGTAGCACCCAATCATTAAAGGAATCGCAGGGGGAAGAGGCGGGGAAGCAGGGGAGAGAATACAGCACTTACCAATAACCAATGACTAATCCACAAATTCAATTAACTTGGGAAGACCCAGCGACGGGGGAAAGGCAAGAACCAACTTTGATTGCGCCTATAGCTTTCGGTCGTGAATTCGCCCGTTTACCTGCTGAACTTCAGGGACAACGTGTGGCGAGGATGTTGCTTAATAGTAATGAAATTTCCCGTTATCATGCTCTCATTGATTGGGAACAAAACCAGCTCGTAGTAATTGACCAAGGCAGCGTTAACGGCGTATTTATTAACGGTCAACGACAAAACCGTGGTTTCCTAGCTAACGGTGATACATTGCAAATTGGCCCCTACATAATAACGGTGATGTTTGGTGTTAACTCCACCAGCCAAGCTACCAGTGCGCCGTCAATGATTCAATTTAATCCCAATACTAATATTCCTGAACCTGGCTTGCCTCCATCTCGTCCAATAACACCTTTAGGAAGTAATTTTCCGCCCCCCACATTTCAGACTGAATTGGTAGCAGTACAAGCACTTCACGCCACAGGTTTACCCGTAGATGAATGCGACTATCTGGCAATTGGGGCGGGATTAGGTAGTTTTATCTGGGTTGATTTGCTGCGAATTAGTGGTATAAGTGCTGACAAAATTGTAGCTTTAGGATTAGACAAAGAACCTTATGCACGTTATAAAAGCCTTTGTCTGAATTCGCAAATTCCCTTACATGAAAGATTGCGATCTAATTCTGATTCTTGTCCTGATAATATTTGGGGTTGGCCTAGTTATGCTTTGCGGGAAGCTGGGCGAGATTTTAGTAAAGGTAGACTCAATTCAGGGTTAAAATATTTATGGCAAGTTTTCGCTGAACCCACTTTTGCCGAAACTTATACACCACGTGCAGGTAATGTCTTCGATTCCATAGACAGGGAAATTAAGCGCATTGGCTGGAATCAAATTTATCGTTATGGGCGAGTGAGGGCAATTCGCAAAACAGATGATGGTAGATATTGTGTAGCCTATTCTCGTGGTCCCGGCAATTATGCTTTTATAGTTAGTCGTTATTTACATTTAGCCACTGGGTATCCCGCAATTCAATTTCTCCCAGATTTACAAGCTTATAGACAAAAATATCAAGATTTTAAGTCTGTTGTCAATGCTTATGAAGCCCACGACCATGTTTATCAGCAACTAGAACAACAGGGTGGGACTGTGTTGATTCGTGGTAGGGGAATTGTGGCTTCGCGGATTATCCAAAGAATTTATGAGGCGAGAAAGCACAATCGTAATATTACAGTTTTGCATTTAATGCGATCGCCTAAACCCCAAGGCAACAAATTTCAAAAAGCCCAGCGACAAGTCAAAAATCATTACGAATTTCAGCCCTTTAACTGGCCTAAAGCTTGTTGGGGTGGCGAACTCCGCGTAATGCTCGAAAAAGCCACCCCTGAAGAACGCCAGCGCTTACTAGCAGACTGGGGCGGTACTACCACCGCCGACCGGCACGACTGGCAACAGATGACAGAGCAAGGACTAAGTGAAGGCTGGTATCAAATAACCTTTGGTGAAGTAAAAGCTGTAGAAAGAGATGCTCAAAATCGTACCATTACCCATATCCAGGAAAAAGGCTTGGGAGAAATGAAATTAGCCGCAGACTTTATTGTTGATGCTACCGGACTAGATGCCAAAGTGGAAGCAAGCCCCTTACTAGAAGATATTGTTAAACATTACAACTTACCCCTAAATCATTTAGGACGCTTCGTTGTCACAAATAACTTTGAGTTACCAGAAATGCGGAATGGTAAAGGACAAATGTATGCAGCTGGGGCAATTACCTTGGGTGGTCCCTATGCAGCCGTTGATAGTTTTCTGGGTTTGCAATATTCGGCGTTAGTCGCCGTTGATGGACTCGCCGCCTCCCGTGCGCCCGGAGTTCATCGTTTAAATATACTAAGTTCTTCTGCACAGTGGTTAAAGTGGGTTTTTAATCAATCTCCATAATTCGTAATTCATGAATGAGCGGATATTTTTTGCCGCTTGTAGGATTAAGGTCAAGGAAGATACGCTTTAATGGTGTAGAAATGTGTAGAATCTTGTAAAGATATAAAATACAGCCTTTAAAATGCAAACATTCGAGCTTTCTTCCTCAATGCAGCTGGTAGAACCACCCAAGCAATGTCAGCCTTTGAAGATTATCGCACTGGGGGATAGCTTAGTTTATGGCTTTGGCGACCCAGAAACAGGCGGTTGGGTTGAGCAACTACGACGGTGTTGGATGTTACCGGATAGTTCCGGTCATGTATTATATAATTTGGGAGTTAGAGGCGATCGCACCCAGCAAGTTGCACAAAGGCTAGAAATTGAATTTCGCCATCGAGGAGAACTACGCAATCGTCTTCCCGATATAATTATCCTCTCCGTCGGTGTCAATGATTCTGCAAGATTAAAACGCCCTAACGGCCGAAATTATACAGATTTTGACCTATTTGAATCAGAAATTAATGCTTTACTAGAACAAGCACAGCAACTATGTCCTGTGTTATTTGTCGGCATGGTTCCCGTTGATGAAGCTAAAATGCCCTTTCTAGATTGCTTTTATTATCATCACGAGGATCAGTACCGTTATAAAGAAGCTACTAAACTTGCGTGCAGTCAACGGCAAATTCCTTATTTAGATATTTTCGATGAATGGATGGCGCGTGATGAATTTTGGCGACTGCAACGCTTAAGTGCAGATGGTCTTCACCCCAACACACTAGGATATCAAACTTTATTAGAAAATGTGATTAATTGGCAACCATTAGCAGCCTATAATGCTAAATTTAATAGTGAGATCAAAGCCTTTTTATAAAAATGAGTAAATAGGTTGCAATCAACTCTTTTACTCAGCACTCAAAACTCAGCACTCAATCATGACACCAACTTTATTTGGGCGTTGGCAAACTCGATTACTTCTACTTATAACTATAGGTGTATTAGTCTCATTACCTTTTGCAACGGGTCTAATTGGCCCTGGTGCAAACTCGGTATATTTCTGGATACTTGGCTATGTCGCTATCTTTGGGTTAATTTGGGATACACTTTATAATTACCTACAAAAATCCCGTTGGGATAGGGACTGGCCGGCTGCATATCAGCTTGGCGCTGGTATTTGGGAATTAGTATTTATTTTCTGTGGGATCAAAGTTTTTGGATTTTTACCCATACCTATACCAAAAGCAGAACTACCATTAGGAGCTTTTTTACTCCACTATACCCTGGTTTGGTTAGCAGTTTTTATTACCTCGCAAAGCCTCATGCGAATTATTTTTCCCCGTTGGCGTTTCCGGGGTGGACAGTGGTTATAATTTTTCCAGTCATTTCTGTTTTTACTGACGAGAAAAAATTAGAATAATTTAATTTTTATTCAGATAAATTAATTAGGGCTTGCTGAATAAATGTAAAACCCAGATAAATCAAAGATTTAAGGCTGATCAACCCGAAAATAGGTGCAAGGCTTCGCCGTGAGCGTCAGTCGAACGGTTTTTGAAAATCATACCATCAAAAGTGTGAATTTTGGGTTGAATAAATCAGAAAATTTGGGGATGATAGATAGCTAAAATTGTTCCCTGTTGCCTGTTCCCTGCCTCCAAGATAAAACTTTTTTAGCAACCCCTAAATAATACTGCCACTCAGATATCTGGCTCCAAATGTCTAGATATGAATGCAGATTTATAAAATGTGCTATATCTGCATTATTTAAGTTTTTTACCTTGAGCTAAACGGTAACGAATAATGTATTGTCCATGAATATTAACGCAATAAGGAACTAGGTAACTAATCGCCGCAGATATCCAGCGATCGCGACTCATTCTACCTTTCCACAAAGCAGTTCCATGATTAATTATAAATAAAATAGAGCCAACTATTAACGCAACTTTCACTGCTGTTTTTACGGATTTTGGCTCAACTAAACTGACGAAATATTCTTTAACAAACTTAGACATCACAAAATTATTGACCTTCACATAACATACTACAGCTATTCTCAATAATTTATTAACTCAACTATCCCCAAATTATTCAAAAACTTGAGGATGTGAGGCTATTGGTTTTGATCAAATTCATTGATTTCAGAAATGATGAATCACAAATTTGATACACTCAATTGTTGCCAATTTACTCCCGTTCGCGTAACGTATCCATAGGACTGACCATCAAAGAATATGATACATAACAGTAATTAATAAAATATGCCTCATGGCTCAAAATCAAAGGAATAAAAACTCATGTCCAAGAGACTAACAATTAGAAAATTTTGTTCAATTCGCTGGTGGCTTTTGGGTTTCTACACAGTAATTTCTCTAGAAACTGGTAGTAGTTTTGCCGCACCAGCAGCCAGATTAGATAATTGGCGCTTTTACCCAGAAAATGTACAACTAGAAATCAACCTTTCAGCCAGCACAACTCCCAAATATTTCTATTTATCGGAACCACCTCGCCTAGTTGTGGATTTGCCAAATACTAGGTTAGGTGAAGTTCCCACCATACAAAATTATCCGGGTGCAATTCCAAGAATTCGTGTTTCCCAATTAAATGATACTGTAACTCGAATTGTTCTGGATTTAATAGCCGGAAGTTTTGTAGATTCCAATCAGGTACAGATGCAACTAGCTTCTCGCCAAAACCCCACGCGCTGGGTATTACGTCCTACGATTACTAGTTATACTCCCCCTACACAACTGGGAAATTTTCAGTCTTTACCCAACCAAGTTCCAAGTAATTATCAACAGTTACCCAGTACCTTTTCTCCCATAAATCCTAACTCACAGCAACCCTTTGTGACTGTACCTCCCTTGAATCCTAGCAACTCGTCTCAACTACCAGATTCTATTCTTCCTCCAGCTAGTTTTCCCCAGCAACCTAGTAATTTAAATAGCATTCCCTCTCAAACCAGTCCTGATTTTTCAGTTCCCACAATGCCAAATTATCAACCTGATGTATCCAATATAAAAGTGATTGAGTTTGGTCAACCTCTTCCCAAACCCAATTATTAAATTTGCACTCAATCCACAATTAAACTAAAATCTATCTGTTTCTTGAGGTTGTGTAACTGCTCCTGGCTGAGATGTAAAGAAGTTTTGAGCTGCCTGATTTTGATAGATACATCTAATATCAGGATTTTCGCTTTCCAAAGTACCAGTAAAGCCAAAGGTGTTGAGGCGATTTTTACATTCTCTGACCTGATTAGATGTCACCAGGTTACGCTGTTCTAAAATGGCCCAGTTATTTTGCCGCAGAACGCACCCAGGACGCATACTTGGTTGACTCACATAGACATTAAACGGGTTGAGAGTCACGAACAGTCTCGCGTCCATTACCATTGCACTAGCTCCATTCTGCACGCAAATCTCAGGGTTTGGCGCTCTATTGTCAATAAATTCACGAGAAGCCACATTTGATGGCGTTAAAGTGGTTGTGGAGCTAAAGGCAATCCCAATACCAATTCCTAATACCAGCACCCCAGCCAAAATGGCGATAGTGGAAATGTTGAACAAAGATGGTTGTGAAGCCGAAGATTTAGAAGTAGTAGCCGATCTACCAGTAGATTTACGTCTCATTTTGCTCTGATCACCTTCATGCCTGAGAAAGTAGGGAGTTAGCTAAACTGTTCTCCCTTTTACAGTATGCCGATTCTTCATTGTAATTGTCTGTAACTTGGGCGATCGCACCTTGCGGAAATTTTAGAGATAGCGATCGCCCAGCTAGATCATTACACAGCTTGATAGCTGGCAGAATATGTATCTTTGAGAGGTTGCCAACGGAAGGCGCGATCGCCTCCTCTCTCAACTACTATTTTGACTCGTGGTTCCAAGCTAGGCAAAGTTGTTAAAAACTCAACTTCCTGATCCGCAAGAATCTGCCCTTCAATAATCCACAACACCAAACCTTTTGACTTTGGTGGCAACTTTTCCAAATGATAAGTAACAATCGGTGGTATGTAATATACATAACCTACCGCCGCACCACTACCAGTGCTTTTTTTACCCAGGTGAGGTGGCCTCACACCATGAACTCCTGTGAGATACGCAGCTACGTCGCCTAATCCCCTAGCAGTAATATGAAGATTGCCATACCCCGCCGCTCGTAATCGACGGCGATATCGACCTTCAAAACCTCCCTCCAGAGGTACGTAAACACCAAGGGAACCAAATTTCTCCAGATCCCGGATTAAAGCGTTGCCAGTGGTAATCAGTGCCATAAATTTTCTTTCGTCCTATCCCACTTAGATATCTCTATTATTCACCCTGAACCAAGATTAGGTTCAAGTATTAAGGCAAGAAAGCCCATCTCATCATCTTTAATTAAAAACTATTTTAAAGATTTATAGACAAATCTCAATAGATGATTTATGATATTGGATTGTGACCTGTGATAGTAAAAACTAAATTATCATTTCTCTGTAGGTTTTCAGATGTGTAGCATCACCAGCCAAAAATAAACTTGGTTCAAAGTTGTCAGAGACTGGTAAACTAGAAAAGCTCTCAGGTTCAATTCAGAGTTTTGGCTGAATAAACGCAGCTAACAAACAACTCTAAACTACATTCACTCCTTTAAGGTTGAAAAACCAGGCAAAATCTTAAACTATAGTTTAAGGTTAAAGTAATGTGTTGAGTGAAATGAAAACTGAGCAGCAATGTTGGTTTATGTAGCATTGCACAAGCCTTAGTTAAAGGATACTGAGTGGTAAAAAACCGCTTAAGTCCCACTACAGCACGGCAGCAGCAAGTTATGGCGAGAAAGCCACCAACAGCACTGCCTCCAGAAAGTGCCTAAGTAATTGCTTGGACGAAAGCATTACTGCACAAAGCGCAAAGCTAAAAAGCATTGCCTTAATTCCAAAAGTTATTTTTTCTGCATGAGAAAAAGCTTGTGGCTGTTCTGGTGACCAAGTGAGTGAAAGTAAACGGATTCACCAAACAGTAAAGACACAAAAATTGTGTCCTAAAAGACATGGTGTAGTAATATTTGCTACCCATTTCCGTTTGTGGAACGTCAGACAGGGAGAGTCGTCCATCCTCAATCGGCACCGATACAAATGTAAAAGTGTCCTCAAGAGTCCGATTCCAACACCAGCAAGTATATAAGGAGAACCAGTTACTGTGTCTGTAGGTATTCTCGGCACCAAACTGGGCATGACCCAAGTCTTTGACGAAGCAGGAGTATCCATTCCTGTCACCGTAGTTCAAGCGGGACCATGCACTGTTACACAAGTTAAAACAAAACAGACCGACGGTTATAGCGCCATTCAACTCGGCTATGGTGAAGTAAAACCCAAGGCGCTGAATAGACCTCTGCTGGGTCACTTGGCAAAATCATCTGCACCAGCTTTGCGTCATTTAAACGAATATCACACAGATAACCCTAGTGATTATGCTTTAGGTCAAGAACTAAAAGCAGATATTTTTACTGAAGGTCAAATTGTCGATGTAGTCGGTACTAGTATTGGTCGTGGTTTTGCGGGCAACCAGAAGCGCAACAACTTCGGCCGTGGTCCAATGTCTCATGGTTCTAAAAACCATAGAGCGCCGGGTTCCATTGGTGCAGGTACAACCCCAGGTCGTGTTTATCCTGGGAAACGGATGGCAGGACGTTTGGGTGGTACTCGCGTGACAATTCGCAAGTTGACAGTGGTACGAGTAGACCTCGAACGCAACTTATTGCTAATTAAAGGAGCCATTCCTGGTAAACCGGGGTCCTTAGTGAATATTCTGCCTGCAAAGAAAGTTGGTAAGTAGTCATTACAAGGCAAAAGACACAAAAGGACAGAACAATGGTTGAAAGCGTAGTAAAAAATTGGCAAGGAGAACAAGTCGGCGAGACGACCTTTGAATTGAGAGTTGCTAAAGAATCAACAGCATCTCATATCGTACATCGAGCCTTGGTTAGACAAATGACCAACTCTCGCCAAGGAACGGCAAGCACAAAAACTCGTTCCGAAGTCAGAGGTGGTGGTCGTAAACCTTGGCGGCAAAAAGGTACTGGTCGCGCTCGTGCAGGGTCTATTCGTTCACCATTGTGGCGTGGTGGTGGTGTAATCTTTGGGCCAAAACCCAGAGACTATAACCTCAAATTAAACCGCAAAGAACGACGTTTAGCACTAAGAACTGCACTAGTTAGTCGTGCCGACGATTTGATTGTAGTAGAAGATTTTAGCAACGAGTTATCTCGCCCCAAAACCAAAGAATTAGTAGCAGCACTAGCTCGTTGGGGAGCAGCACCAGAAAATAAGGCATTGTTAATTTTGCCGGCAATTTCATCTGAAGATAACGTTTATCTGTCAGCCCGCAATATCGAAAACTTAAAGTTAATTGCAGCCGACCAGCTAAATGTTTACGATTTGCTGCACGCTGACAAAATTGTGATCACAGCATCAGCTTTAGCAAAAATTCAGGAGGTCTATAGTGCCTAAGTTTGACCCCCGCAACCTTGCCGACTTAGTGCGTCGCCCCATTGTGACTGAAAAGGCGACCATCCTGATGGAGCAAAATAAATATACTTTTGAAGTGGCTCCCAAGGCCACAAAGCCACAAATAAAAGCGGCAATTGAAGGCCTATTTGCAGTCAAAATCGTCAAAATTAATACCATGATGCCACCACGCAAACAGCGTCGTGTTGGTAAATTCATTGGTTACAAGCCCCAATACAAGCGAGCTATCGTCACTGTAGCCCCTGGGGATGAAGAGAAAATTAGACAAGTTCTATTCCCAGAGGTATAAAGCAAAATGGGTACTCGTTCTTATCGTCCTTATACCCCTAGTACGCGCCAAGTTACTATTTCCGACTTTGCCGAAATTACCAAATCAAAGCCGGAAAAATCTTTAACAGAATACGTACATCGCCCCAAAGGTCGCAACAACCAAGGGCGCATCACTAGCCGTCGTCGGGGTGGTGGACACAAACAAATGTACCGGATCATTGACTTTAAGCGGGATAAACGTAATATCCCAGCCCAAGTCATAGCCATTGAATACGATCCCAACCGGAATGCGCGCATTGCCCTGGTGTTATATCAAGATGGAGAAAAGCGTTACATTCTTCACCCCAATAAGTTGCCAGTGGGTGCAACAATTATTGCTGGGCCTGATTCTCCCTTTGAAGATGGCAACGCTTTGCCACTTTTGAATATTCCCTTGGGTACAAGCGTACACAACGTAGAACTAACACCAGGTAAAGGCGGACAAATTGTCCGGGCTGCTGGTGCTAACGCTCAAGTTGTAGCCAAAGAAGGTAACTATGTCACATTGAAATTACCTTCGGGAGAAGTGCGGATGATTCGGCGGGAATGCTACGCCACCATTGGACAAGTAGGCAACACCGACGCGAGAAACTTGAGTGCTGGTAAAGCCGGGCGTAATCGTTGGAAGGGTCGCCGTCCCAAGGTTAGAGGTAGTGTGATGAACCCCGTGGATCACCCACATGGTGGTGGTGAAGGTAGAGCGCCTATTGGTAGACCAGGCCCTGTAACACCTTGGGGTAAACCTACTTTGGGTGCAAAAACACGCAAACCCAAGAAAGCCAGCAGTAAATTGATTGTGCGTCGCCGCCGCAAATCTTCTAAACGCGGGCGTGGCGGTCGTCAGTCATAGAATTTTAGATTTTAAATTTTGGATTTTAGATTGGGTTAACTTGTGAGTATCCAGAATTTGTGAAACTTGACCAGAAACCTAATTCATTAAAATCCGAAATTCTCAAATTTTTGATTCAAAATCTCAAATCCAAAATCCAAAATCGAATTATGGGTCGTTCTTTAAAAAAAGGGCCTTTTGTGGCCGATCACTTGCTCACCAAGATTGAAAAGCTCAACGCTAAAAACGAAAAGCAAGTGATCAAAACTTGGTCGAGAGCTTCGACAATTTTGCCCTTAATGATAGGTCATACCATCGCTGTTCATAACGGTCGTCAACACGTTCCGGTTTTTGTGAACGAACAAATGGTAGGACACAAGTTGGGAGAGTTCGCCCCCACACGTACCTACAGAGGTCATGGGAAGAGTGAT
>NZ_JAYGHH010000037.1:874-20456 GCF_034931045.1 Nodularia sp. UHCC 0506 | reverse complement strand
AGTTATTAGTCATTAGTCATCAGCTAAAGACTAATGATCAATGACTAATGACTAAAGGAGAAAATTATGGCTATTGATACTACTGAAGTTAAGGCGATCGCTCGTTATATACGCATTTCTCCCTACAAAGTGCGTCGTGTCCTCGACCAAATTAGAGGGCGTTCTTACCGAGAAGCACTAATTATATTGGAATTCATGCCCTATAGAGCTTGTGAACCAATATTGAAGCTTCTCAGAAGTGCCGCCGCTAATGCCGAGCATAATGCTGGTTTAGACCGGACAAATCTGGTAATTACTCAGGCTTATGCCAATCAAGGTCCAGTGCTAAAACGGTTTCAACCCAGAGCGCAAGGGCGAGCTTACCAAATTCGCAAGCCAACGTGTCATATCACTGTGGCTGTAGCTGATGCTACTGCTGAATAATTATCAGACCCGAAAAATTGCGTAAAGTTAGAAATTTTAGAGGAAGCATTTGTGGGACAGAAAATTCATCCAGTTGGTTTTCGCCTGGGTATTACAAGAGAGCATCAATCCCGTTGGTTCGCAGTTCCTGAACGCTATCCCGAACTTTTACAAGAAGACTACAAACTGCGTCAGTATATAGAACAAAAGCTGGGTAAATTAGCTCAAAACAACGCCGGAATTTCTGAAGTCAGAATTGAGCGTAAAGCCGACCAAATTGACTTAGAAGTACGTACAGCTAGACCTGGTGTAGTGGTTGGTCGTGGTGGACAAGGCATTGAATCACTACGTCTGGGACTACAAGAAGTCCTGGGTGGCAATCGCCAAATTCGGATTAACGTAGTTGAAGTTCAAAAAGTTGATGCTGATGCCTCCCTGATTGGCGAATACATCGCTCAACAGTTAGAACGACGTGTTTCATTTCGGCGGGTAGTACGACAAGCCATTCAACGCGCTCAACGTGCTGGTGTTCAAGGCATTAAAATTCAAGTCAGTGGTCGGCTCAACGGTGCAGAAATTGCCCGGACAGAGTGGACTCGTGAAGGTAGAGTACCTTTACATACCTTACGAGCTGATATTGATTACGCTTACTGCACAGCCAAAACAATTTACGGGATTTTGGGCATCAAAGTATGGGTGTTCAAGGGAGAAATTATCCCAGGACAGGAAGAAACTCCAGCCCCACCCAGTACACGCGATCGCGAACGTGAACCTCGTCGTCGTCAACAACAACGTCGCCGTCAGCAATTTGAAGACCGTTCTAATGAAGGATAGTCATGAGTCCTTAGTCGTTAGTCCTTAGCAATGACCAATGACCAATGACCAATGACCAATGACCAATGACAAATGACGAACCATGTTAAGTCCTAGAAGAACTAAATTCCGTAAACAACAGCGCGGACGGATGCAAGGCCTAGCTACCCGTGGCTGCAACATTGATTTTGGTGATTTTGCCCTCCAAGCTCAAGAACCATCTTGGATTACTGCCCGGCAAATTGAGGCCTCCCGTCGAGCAATGACCCGTTACATTCGCCGGGGTGGAAAAATCTGGATTCGGATTTTCCCAGATAAACCGATAACTATGCGCCCAGCCGAAACCCGGATGGGTTCTGGTAAAGGTTCTCCAGAGTTTTGGGTAGCTGTAGTCAAGCCAGGACGCATTATGTTTGAAATCGCTGGCGTTTCCGAAGAAATCGCTCGTGAAGCGATGCGTTTAGCTGCAAATAAGCTGCCGATTAAAACTAAGTTTATTGTGCGTTCTCAACCAAAGGAGCAGGAGTAGGTTATGCCTCTTCCCAAGATTTCAGAAGCTAGAGAATTCAGCGACGAACAGCTGGTTGAGGAAATTCTCGCTGTAAAAAAACAACTATTTCAGTTGCGCTTGCAAAAAGCTACAAGACAACTAGAAAAGCCTCACCAATTCCGACACGCCCGACATCGCCTATCCCAGTTGCTGACTGTCGAGACTGAGCGCAAACGGGCAGCAAGTCAAACGGCTCAAGAACAACAATAGGAGTTTATGGCAATCAAAGAACGAGTCGGCTTGGTAGTGAGCGACAAAATGCAAAAAACTGTAGTAGTTGCTGTAGAAAATCGCTCTCCCCATCCCAAGTACGGCAAAATCATGGTTAAAACTCGTCGTTATAAAGTTCATGACGAAGAGAATCAATGCAAAGTGGGCGATCGCGTGCGGATTCAAGAAACTAGACCTTTGAGTAAAACCAAACGCTGGCAAGTCAAAGACATCTTGAATACTAAAGCCACAATGTAACCCTGGTTACACGAATAAATCAGGATAAAAGGGAGACTAATTGTGATTCAAACCCAGACTTACCTGAATGTCGCAGATAATAGCGGTGCAAAAAAAATTATGTGCATCCGTGTATTAGGTGGTGGCAACAGACGTTATGGTTTCATCGGCGACAGAATTATCGCCGTTGTTAAAGATGCCATTCCTAACATGGCTGTGAAAAAGTCAGATGTAATCGAAGCAGTGATTGTTCGCACCCGTCATAGCATCCGCCGTGATAGTGGTATGACCATTCGCTTTGACGATAACGCTGCCGTGATCATTAATAAAGATGGTAATCCCAGAGGTACACGGGTTTTTGGCCCAGTTGCCCGCGAATTACGTGAAAAGAGCTTCACTAAAATTGTTTCCCTGGCTCCGGAGGTACTGTAATGGCAAACCGCAAGGAAAAGCCGAAAGTATTCTATAAAATGCACGTCAAAACTGGTGATACCGTGCAAGTAATTGCAGGTAAAGACAAAGGCAAAGTAGGGGAAATAGTCCAAGCACTACCCCAACTGAGCAAAGTCATTATCAAAGGTGTCAACATGAAGACCAAGCACGTAAAACCCCAGCAAGAAGGGGAATCAGGTAAAATCATCACCCAGGAATTTCCCATCCATAGTTCCAACGTGATGCTCTACTCCAGCAAGCAAAACGTCACCAGTCGTGTTTGTTACACCTTCACCGCAGAAGGTAAAAAAGTGAGAATGCTGAAGAAAACAGGCGAAATTCTCAATAACTAGAGATTAGCCAATGTGTGCTACTGTAAACTCTTTACTCAGCACTTAAAAACTCTTCATCATAGAAGGTGAAAAAGTGAGAATGCTGAAAAAACAGGTGAAATCCTCAATAACTAGAGAACTAGCCGATGTGTGCCACTGTAAATTCTTTACTCAGCACTCAGCACTCAGCACTCAGCACTTAAAAAAAGCTTCCCTGACCAAGCCCAGGGATAAGGACAAGAAAGTATGCCGACAACAAGACTCAAAAACTTATACCAAGAGACAATCGTCCCTAAACTGACTAATCAGTTTCAATACACCAACGTACATCAAGTGCCAAAGGTGATAAAAATTACGATTAACCGAGGTTTAGGCGAAGCGGCTCAAAATGCTAAGGCGCTAGAAGCGTCTTTAAACGAAATTGCGGTAATCACTGGTCAAAAACCAGTAGTGACACGGGCGAAAAAGGCGATCGCTGGATTTAAGATCCGTGAGGGAATGCCTGTGGGCATTATGGTCACCCTCAGAGGCGAACGAATGTATGCTTTTCTTGACAGATTAATTAGCTTGTCATTACCCAGAATTAGAGACTTTCGGGGTATTAGTCCGAAAAGTTTTGACGGACGCGGTAACTACACTCTGGGTGTCAGAGAACAGCTAATTTTTCCAGAAGTCGAGTACGACAGTATCGATCAAATCCGTGGTATGGATATTTCCATCATCACAACAGCGAAAAACGACGAAGAGGGTCGCGCCTTACTAAAAGAAATGGGAATGCCCTTTCGCGATCAATAAGTTCATCTAAAGAGGGAACGATGGCGGCTAACGATACAGTTGCAGATATGCTGACGCGCATCCGCAATGCCAACCTGGCAAGACATCAAACAACACAAGTGCCAGCCACAAAAATGACTCGTAGTATTGCCAAAGTACTACAAGAGGAAGGTTTTGTTGCTGAAGTTGCGGAAGCAGGAGACGGGATTAAGCGGAATCTAGTTATTTCCCTGAAATACAAGGGTAAAAATCGTCAGCCTTTAATCACTGCTTTGAAGCGAGTGAGTAGGCCTGGTTTGCGTGTTTACTCTACTAGAAAAGAATTACCAAGGGTACTAGGTGGCATCGGCATTGCCATTATTTCTACATCCAGTGGCATCATGACTGACCGTGAAGCACGTCGTCAGAGCTTGGGTGGCGAAGTACTTTGCTATGTTTGGTAATCTTAGCCCTTCTCTGCGAGACGCTACGCGAGCGACTATGCTCAGGGTAAATCCTTAGCGCTCAGGACTCAAGATAAAGGACAAAAAATCATGTCTCGTATTGGTAAAAGACCAATTACTATTCCCGCCAAAGTGGAAGTGACAATTGATGGCACCAAAGTTTTAGTGAAAGGCCCAAAAGGGGAACTTTCTCGCACTTTGTCTGCTAATGTAATTGTCTCTCAAGAAGGAGAAATATTAAATGTCACCCGTCGTGATGAGACCCGTGTGTCTCGGCAAATGCACGGTCTAAGCCGTACTTTGGTCGCTAACATGGTCGAGGGAGTTTCCCAAGGTTTTAAACGTCGCCTGGAAATTCAAGGTGTAGGTTATCGCGCCCAAGTTCAAGGACGTAACTTAGTTCTGAATATTGGTTACAGCCATCAGGTGCATATTGTGCCACCAGACGGAGTTGATTTTGCTGTAGAAAATAACACTAACGTCATCGTTAGTGGTTATGACAAAGAAATAGTAGGTAACACAGCAGCGAAGATTCGTGCCGTTCGTCCCCCAGAACCCTACAAAGGTAAAGGGATTCGTTATGCGGGTGAAGTGGTCAGACGCAAAGCTGGTAAGACTGGTAAGAGTGGTAAGAAGTAAAAATGAAACTTACTCGTAGAGAATCAAAACAGCGTCGCCATCGGCGCGTTCGTAATAAAGTTCAAGGAACTCAAGAACGTCCGCGTTTGGCTGTGTTTCGTTCTAACGAACACATTTACGCCCAAGTAATTGATGATACTCAGCATCACACATTAGTAGCAGCCTCGACGGTTGAACCAGAGTTGAAATCTAATTCAGCTACAGGTGCTACTTGTGAGGCATCAGCGCAAGTTGGCAAGTTGATAGCAGTGCGATTGTTAGAAAAAGGTATTACCCAAGTAGTCTTTGATCGCGGTGGTAACTTATATCATGGTCGTGTCAAAGCCCTCGCTGATGCCGCCCGCGAAGCTGGTTTAGATTTCTAAAGTCATTAGTCATTGGTCACTAGTCATTGGCTAAGGACAAAAGACAAATGACAAAGGACAAAAGACAACTGACTAATAGAGAGCATTTGATTATGGCAACTGGTCGTCGTAAAGCGAACCGCACAAAAAAAGAAGAAACTACCTGGCAAGAACGAGTCATCCAAATCCGCCGGGTGAGCAAGGTCGTCAAGGGAGGTAAAAAACTTAGCTTCCGGGCGATTGTGGTCGTCGGTAATGAACGTGGTCAAGTTGGTGTCGGAGTAGGCAAAGCCTCAGATGTCATCGGGGCTGTAAAAAAAGGTGTGGCCGATGGCAAAAAACATCTGATTGACATCCCTATGACTAAATCCAACTCCATTCCTCATCCTATTGATGGTGTGGGTGGCGGTGCTAAAGTGATGATGCGCCCTGCTGCACCTGGTACTGGGGTAATTGCTGGTGGTGCTGTTCGGACTGTCCTGGAATTGGCAGGAGTTCGGAATATTTTGGCCAAGCAACTCGGTTCCAACAATCCACTCAACAATGCTAGAGCCGCAGTGAATGCCTTATCTACACTACGTACTCTTTCTGAAGTGGCTGAGGAACGGGGTATTCCTATAGAAAAACTCTACATTTAGTAGCTGTCAAGGGACGCTGAGGCTAGTATTTTTACTCAGCCCTGGCTCAACCCCTGCTAACAGCACTTTCAAGTCAGAGCTTTTGTGTAAACAATTACTAATTACATCATGAGACTCAACGATGTTAAGCCCCAAAAAGGTTCAAAGAAACGTCGCCGCCGCGTAGCTAGGGGTATTTCCGCAGGTCAAGGCGCTAGTGCTGGTTTAGGTATGAGAGGTCAAAAATCTCGTTCTGGTAGCGGTACCAGACCAGGTTTTGAAGGTGGTCAGCAACCATTGTATCGCCGAGTCCCTAAGCTGAAAGGCTTTCCGGTGGTCAATCGGAAAATTTACACTACGATTAATGTAGAGAAACTAGCTTCCCTTCCTGCCAATACAGAGGTAACTTTGACTTCTCTCAGAGAGGCAGGAATTCTAACTGCTGCTAAGGGCCCATTGAAAATTTTGGGCAACGGCGAATTAAATGTATCCCTAAAGGTACAAGCAGCAGCTTTCACAGGACAAGCTCGTAGCAAAATTGAAGCAGCTGGTGGTAGTTGCGAAGTCTTATAAGTGAGCCAGAAAAGCGCACTTTGCAATTCTTATCGCTGCCAGCGCCTGGTTCACTATAGAGGTAGCATTCTATGATCAGTCGAGAAAAAGCCCCAACGGCTCAAGAAACTTTTATGCAGATGGCACAAGCAGCTGGCCTCAGAGGTAGACTGCTTGTCACCGTCGGTATTTTAATTTTGGTTCGCCTCGGTATATTTTTGCCAGTACCTGGTCTTGATAGAGCTAGGTTTGCTGAAGCAATAGCTGGTAATAATGCCGTCTTCGGTTTATTGGATATATTTTCTGGACGAGGACTTTCCACTTTGGGAATCTTTGCTTTGGGGATTTTACCATTTATTAATGCGTCCATTATTATCCAATTACTCACGGCGGCAATACCATCTTTAGAAAATTTACAGAAAAATGAAGGGGAGCAAGGTCGGCGGAAGATTTCGCAGATCACACGTTACGTAACTGTAGTGTGGGCAACTATTCAAAGTGTGGCTTTTTCGGCAATTTTTCTCAATCAATTTGCTTTGAATCCAGGAATACCATTTGTATTGGAAACAGCGATCGCTCTGACTGCTGGTTCCATGTTTGTTATGTGGGCATCAGAGCTAATTACAGAACGAGGACTTGGTAATGGTGCATCATTGTTGATTTTTGTCAACATCGTAGCTTCGTTACCTAAAGCTTTAGGCGACACCATTGACTTAGTACAAGTCGGCGGTAGAGAAACCATTGGTCGTGTAATCGTTCTCATTTTGGTGTTTCTAGCAACAATTGTGGGAATTGTTTTCGTTCAAGAAGGCATCCGTCGCATCCCGATTATTTCGGCTCGTCGCCAAGTCGGTCGGAGAGTATTGGCAGAACAACGGAGTTATTTACCCTTGCGGCTCAATTCCGGGGGTGTAATGCCGATTATTTTTGCGGCGGCAATTTTGAGTTTGCCACTGTTAATCGCCAATTTTACTAGAAATCCTGAAATAGCCAACATTGTCAATACTTATCTCAGTCCGGGGGGTTCTGGGGCTTGGGTTTATGCTCTGGTCTATTTGGTCTCAATTATTTTCTTCAGTTATTTCTATTCTTCATTGATTGTTAACCCAGTTGATGTCGCACAGAACTTGAAGAAAATGGGGTCTAGTATTCCCGGTATTCGTCCTGGAAAGGCTACGAGTGAGTATCTTGAGCGTGTGATCAATCGACTGACTTTTTTAGGTGCGATATTTTTGGGCTTTGTGGCTATTATCCCCACTGCTGTGGAAAGTGCTTTGGGAGTACCAACCTTTAGAGGATTGGGTGCTACTTCTTTACTAATTCTAGTAGGCGTGGCAATTGATACGGCTAAACAAGTACAAACTTACGTGATATCTCAGCGTTATGAAGGAATGGTGAAACAATAGTGACATTGACTCGATTAATTTTCTTGGGACCCCCTGGATCTGGTAAAGGAACTCAAGCTCAAATTTTGGCTGAAGACTTGAATATTCCCCATATTTCTACAGGGGAGATATTAAGGCGAGCTATGCAAGAGCAAACTCCTTTGGGAATTAAGGCTCAAAGTTATGTCAATAGCGGCGATTTAGTTCCCGATCAGTTAGTGCAGGACTTAGTACAGGAGCGTCTTAGTCAACCAGATGTGAAATCTGGCTGGATTCTTGATGGTTTTCCTCGCAAAGTCACACAAGCAGTTTTTCTGGAGAAATTGCTGGCAGAACTTAATCAGGGCGGTGAAAGGGTAATTAATCTGGATGCACCAGATGATGTTGTGGTAGCACGTTTACTCGATAGAGGACGAAAAGATGATACCGAAACGGTAATTCGTCATCGTCTAGACGTTTACCGGGCTGAAACTGCTCCATTGATTGATTATTACCGCGATAGCGCCAGCGCTGACTTATCAGTTCGCCAAACACTGATCACAGTCAATGGCGATCAGTCCCAAGAAGAAGTCACTAACGAGTTAAAAAAAGTCATCACTCAATAGACTGAGTAGCACTTGTAAAAATCACTATTCACTCCCCAGCACAGACGCGATCAATCGCGTCTACCCCCCTACTGGCAAGATGCGGGACAATTCTAGCTAAGATATATTAATAAACTGTTGATATATTTCTCAAAATATGTTCTTTTGCAGATGAAGTGCTGCAACTGAATAAATAGGAGATTGTTGAATTGAGGAAAAAACAAATTGTCTAAGCAAGATTTGATCGAAATGGAAGGCACTGTCACTGAATCCTTGCCCAATGCGATGTTTCGCGTTGATTTGGACAATGGATTTAATGTCTTGGCACACATTTCCGGTAAGATTCGCCGTAATTACATCAAGATTTTACCTGGCGATCGCGTCAAAGTTGAGTTAACTCCCTACGATCTCTCAAAGGGTAGAATTACTTATAGATTGCGGAAAAAATAGTTATATGTCGAAAATCTTACCATAAAACCATTTGTCTGGGTTCTACCCAGTTACTTAAGTGAATTAATTTCCTTAAAAATGCTATAATTTACTATTTGGAGTCAATTAGAAAAGGCATGAAAGTTCGAGCCTCCGTCAAGAAAATGTGTGAAAAATGTAACGTCATCCGCCGTCGCGGTCGCGTTATGGTGATTTGCGTGAACCCCAAACACAAACAACGCCAAGGCTAACACTCTGACAAATTCAAGAGTGAAAACACAGATTAATCACCATTAAAAGCTACAAAGGCAATGATCACGCCTTTGTCATAGTAACTGCGATAACAATAGGGAGAAATTAATTGTGGCACGTATTTCCGGAGTAGACCTTCCACGCGATAAGCGCGTTGAAATTGGTCTGACTTATATCTACGGAATTGGGTTAACAAGGTCTCTGGAAATTTTAGCCGCTACAGGTGTAAACCCAGATACCCGCGTTAAAGACCTAAGTGATGCTGACGTAGCAGCCCTGCGCGGCGAAATCGAAAGCAACTATCAAGTTGAAGGTGACTTACGGCGCTTAGAAGCCATGAGCATCAAGCGCTTGGTTGATATTGGTTGCTACCGTGGTCGTCGTCACCGCATGGGCTTACCAGTTAGAGGTCAAAGGACTCGCACTAATGCTAGAACCCGTCGTGGGAGAAGGCAAACAGTGGCTGGTAAGAAGAAGGCTCCAGGCAAATAAACTTTCAACACTTGCCCATCCAGGCAAGTTTTACCTTAGATTAACTAAACAAATATGGCAAGACAACCAACTAAAAAAGGCGGGAGCAAAAAGCAGAAGCGCAACGTACCCAACGGGATGGCCTACATCCAGTCTACTTTCAACAATAGCATTGTCACCATTACCGATCAAAATGGCGACGTTATTTCCTGGGCCAGTGCTGGTTCAAGCGGTTTTAAGGGAGCAAAAAAGGGAACTCCCTTTGCAGCACAAACCGCAGCTGAAAGTGCAGCCCGCCGGGCGATGGATCAAGGGATGCGCCAAATTGAAGTGATGGTAAGTGGTCCCGGAGCAGGTAGAGAAACCGCGATTCGGGCAATCCAAGGAGCAGGATTGGAAATTACCTTGATTCGGGACATTACTCCAATTCCTCACAATGGTTGCCGTCCACCCAAGCGTCGCCGAGTTTAAAAGCAACCTGTTTGTTAGCCATTGGGTCTACAAACTGTTTTTCATGGCTTGAGCAAAGAGAAGCAAGTCAGCTCTTCCTATAGGGAGGGCTGCTAAACTTCAGAACAAGCAAAATACAGTAAGTGCTGAGTGCTGAATATAAACCCAGTTTATTGATAGCTCTAAAGCAAATAACACTGTATTTAACATAGCTGATTACAACTAAAAATAATGATTTTCCCTGAAGAGGGTAATCAAAATAGACTGCATTCCAGGCAGTTGAATCTACCTAGCGTAAGCTGGGGAAAAAAAGTAAATTCGAGGCAATTGATTTGCCTGCTAGCAGCACCTTAAAGAAGGGAGGCTAATCCGTGGCGCAGTTTCAAATTGAATGTGTAGAGTCTAATACTGAGGAAAGTCGGAGCCATTACAGTAAATTTGTGCTGGAACCTCTAGAGCGTGGTCAAGGAACAACAGTTGGCAACGCGCTGCGGCGGGTTTTACTGTCGAATCTAGAGGGAACAGCAGTTACAGCAGTGAGAATTGCCGGGGTAAGCCACGAGTTTGCTACAGTTCCGGGTGTGCGGGAAGACGTGCTGGAAATCCTCATGAAAATGAAGGAAGTAATCCTCAGAAGCTATTCTTCTCAACCCCAGATTGGCAGATTACTCGTTAACGGTCCAGCAACAGTCACCGTGGCGCATTTTGATTTGCCCAGTGAAGTAGAAGTTATAGACCAAACTCAGTATGTCGCTACCCTAGCTGAAGGCGGCAAGCTGGAAATGGAATTTCGGATTGAGAAGGGCAAAGGATATCGCACAGTAGAACGAGGACGTGAAGAAGCCACTTCCTTAGACTTCTTGCAAATAGACTCAGTATTTATGCCAGTCCGGAAAGTCAACTACAGTGTTGAAGAATCCCGTGGTGAAAGCTCAATTACCAAAGACAGACTGCTGTTAGAAGTTTGGACAAATGGCAGTATTTCTCCCCAAGAAGCACTATCATCAGCAGCTGGTATTCTGGTAGAGCTATTCAATCCATTGAAAGATATTTCACTGGAACCAACAGAAACAGGCGCTGAAGTCCCCGACGACCCCACAGCCCAAATTCCCATTGAAGAGTTACAGCTTTCTGTGCGGGCTTATAACTGTCTCAAACGCGCACAAGTTAACTCTGTGGCCGACTTATTAGATTTCACTCAAGAAGACTTGTTAGAAATTAAAAACTTTGGTCAGAAGTCAGCAGAAGAGGTAGTTGAAGCCTTACAGCGCCGTTTAGGTATTACTCTGCCCCAAGAAAGAGGCACTAAACACACATAAGTCCAAACTTTTACTCATTCATCGTCCCTTATTATGCGTCACCGTTGTCGAGTTAAAAAACTCAGTAAACCAGCTGACCAACGTCGCGCCCTTTTGCGAGCGTTGACCACAGAGATCATCCGTTATGGTCGAATCACCACAACTTTAATTCGAGCTAAAGTTGTGCGTAGTGAAGTAGATAAAATGATTACCCTAGCCAAAAACGGCTCCTTATCAGCACGTCGAGAAGCTCTGGGTTATATCTATGACAAGCAGCTAGTTCATGCTTTATTTGAACAAGCTCCGACTCGGTATGGCGATCGCCAAGGTGGTTATACCCGCATTTTGCATACCGTTCCGCGTCGGGGAGATCAGGCAAAAATGGCGATCATCGAGCTAGTTTAGTTAATTGGTGATCGGTCATGAGTCATTAGTTCATGACAAAGACAGATCCCAACAGCCAAAATCAGTATGTTAGAAAGCCACCAGCCTACCGAAACCCATCGAGTCGCCCTCGTAATTCAATACGTCGGCACTCATTTTCACGGCTGGCAAAGACAAAAGCAGCATCGTTCAGTTCAAGAAGAAATTGAAACAGCGATCGCCACGGTTCTTGGTTATCATGTGACTCTACATGGTGCGGGGCGAACCGATTCTGGAGTTCATGCAGCTGCTCAAGTAGCCCACTTTGAAGCCACAGGATTAATCCCACCTCACAGGTGGGCATCAATTCTGAATAGCTATCTGCCTCAAGATATACTGATAAAGGCTTCAGCTGCTGTAGATAATCGTTGGCACGCGCGTTTTAGTGCTGCCTATCGCCGATATCGCTACACGATATACACTGAAGATCGGCCGAACTTGTTCGTCAGACCCTTCAGTTGGCATTATTATTATGCACCCCTGGATGAATGCTTAATTCAAGCTGCCCTCCAACCCTTGATGGGGAAGCATCATTTGGCCGCATTTCACCGTGCAGGTTCCAAGCGATCGCATTCTTGGGTAGAAGTGCAAGCAGCACAATGTCATCGTAGTGGGCCATTTCTTCATATTGAAATTCAGGCAAATGGATTTTTGTATGGCATGGTACGGCTGTTAGTAGGGATGCTGGCACAGGTAGGCTCCGGTAAGCTGACACTTGCTGGCTTTACCGAACTCTGGCAAGAAGAACGCCGCGAAGAAGTCAAATACGCTGCCCCTCCCCAGGGTTTGTGTTTGTTAAGAGTAGGCTATCCAGATTTTCCTTTTTCCCCAGAGATTTGGTACGAAACCCTGCCTAAATTGGTCTTTCCTACAGATATTCCTCTGGAATATTCCCAAACAGAAACCGTTTACCTCAATTCCACACCACTCTTGTAAAACGAAACTCTAATGACAACAAAAACATACCTTCCTCCTCAAGCAACCCTTGAGCGTGAGTGGTACGTAGTAGATGCCACTGATAAACGCCTCGGCCGCCTCGCCACCGAAATCGCCATGATTTTGAGAGGCAAAAAGAAAGCCGAATTTACGCCCCACATGGACACAGGTGACTTTGTAATTGTGATCAATGCCGAAAAAGTCG
This sequence comes from Nodularia sp. UHCC 0506, assembly GCF_034931045.1. Lineage (NCBI taxonomy): Bacteria > Bacillati > Cyanobacteriota > Cyanophyceae > Nostocales > Nodulariaceae > Nodularia > Nodularia sp. UHCC 0506. Next base: position 7,678 of record NZ_JAYGHH010000037.1, on the reverse strand, counting down.
CAGTTACAGGCAAAAAGCGGAGCCAAAAACTTTACCGTCGCCATTCAGGCCGTCCCGGCGGCATGAAAACAGAAACCTTCGCTAAATTGCAACAGCGCCTACCAGAACGGATATTAGAACACGCCGTTAAAGGTATGCTCCCTAAAAATAGTTTGGGTAAGCAGTTATTTACCAAACTCAAAGTCTACGCTGGGCCAACTCATCCCCACGAAGCGCAAAAACCCAAAGAACTAAAAATTAATACAATTCCTGGAGAAGAAAATTAATGGTAGTAGCAGAAAGCAATAGCGGTCGCGCCGTGTACTGGGGTACTGGTCGTCGCAAGTCCGCAGTGGCACGGGTCAGATTGGTTCCCGGAGAAGGTAAATTGACTGTCAATGGTAAGGATGGAGAATTGTACTTTCAATTCAACGCCAACTACTTGGGAGTGATTAGAAACCCTCTAGAAACTCTGGGACTAGAAAACGAATACGATATTTTGGTGAAAGCTGAAGGTGGCGGTTTGACAGGACAAGCTGATTCTATTCGTTTAGGAGTAGCTCGCGCCCTGTGTCAACTAGACCCAGATAATCGTCCACCTTTGAAAACTGAGGGCTACCTAACTCGTGACCCCCGTGCCAAAGAACGGAAAAAATATGGTTTGCACAAAGCCCGGAAAGCTCCTCAGTACTCCAAACGTTAAGTCAATTTGGTTTTGGATTTTGGATTTTAGATTGTAGTCTGATCCAAAATCTCAAACTCCCCAGTGACTTCTAAAAGATATAATTGATATAGGATAACGACAAAAAACATGGCTAAACCTGATATTCATCCCCAGTGGTATCCAGAAGCTAAAGTTTACTGTAACGGTGAAGTTGTCATGACCATTGGCTCCACAAAGCCAGAGTTGCACGTAGACGTTTGGTCTGGAAATCATCCTTTTTATACTGGTACTCAGAAGCTAATTGACACCGAAGGTCGAGTTGAACGCTTCTTACGTAAATACGGTATGAGCAGCACTCAAGCCACAGAAGAAACTCAAGAAAAGTAGCGGGTTGGCTCTGCTGTTAACGACGACCCTGCAACTGCTGGGTCGATTGTCATTTTTTGCCGAGCCAATTTGTTATTTTTAAGGAGCGCATTTTTCATGGCTGAATCATACTTACTAGATAAACTTAAATCCGTTGAACAAACCTTTAATGAATTAACCCGTCGTCTGGCTGATCCTGATACTGCTAGCAATCCTGACGAGTATCAAAAAATTGCCAAGTCTCGTTCATCGTTGGAAGAGGTAGTCAATACCTATGAAACATGGAAGATTGCTACTGAAGAATTAGCAGGGGCGCGTCAGGTACTCAAAGAAGCTAATGGTGATCCAGAGTTGCAAGAAATGGCAGCTTTGGAAGTCCATGAATTAGAAGAAAAACTAGAACATTTAGAAGCTCGTTTGAAGGTGTTGCTGTTACCCCGTGACCCCAACGATGATAAAAACATCATGTTGGAAATTCGCGCTGGTACTGGTGGCGATGAAGCGAGTATTTGGGCTGGAGATTTACTGCGGATGTATTCCCGTTATGCTGAACTCCAGCATTGGAAAGTCAAACTAGTGAGCGAGTCACTGGGAGAAATGGGCGGCTTTAAAGAAGTAATCCTGGAAATTCAGGGTGATAGCGTTTACAGTCAGCTGAAGTTTGAAGCCGGAGTACATCGCGTCCAGCGTGTACCAGCAACTGAAGCTGGGGGACGAGTTCACACTTCTACCGCCACAGTAGCAATTATGCCAGAGGTGGATGATGTGGAAATTCACATTGATCCCAAGGATATTGAAATGAGTACAGCTCGTTCCGGTGGTGCGGGTGGACAAAACGTTAACAAAGTGGAAACGGCTGCTGACTTGTTCCACAAACCCACAGGTATCCGCATTTTCTGTACAGAAGAACGTAGCCAGTTGCAAAACAAAGAACGGGCGATGCAAATTTTGCGGGCGAAACTGTACGAAATGAAGTTAGCCGAACAACAAGACGCTGTAACTTCCATGAGGCGATCGCAAGTTGGTACAGGATCACGATCAGAAAAAATCCGTACCTACAATTATAAAGATAACCGCGTTACAGACCACCGTCTAGGACAGAATTATTCTCTTAATCCTGTCTTAGAAGGCGAATTAGAAACGGTGATTCAATCTTGTATCTCTCAAGACCAGCAAGAACGTTTAGCAGAGTTAGCAGCTTCTACGTCTAACTAATTTCTCCTGTTAAACTTCCTGGAAAACCGCTAGTTGTTCAGTAGCTTTCAATACACACAAGCGGTTTTCTAATGCGCTGCTGAGTGCGTCTTCCATTTCACTAAGATAATGGTAATATGCAAACTCGTACTGGATGACGTAATTTAACTTCTTCCATTCTTTGAGGGTTTGGCAGCAGTAAATCAATTTTTCCACATCTGTTTGCCAACGTGCAAAAATCCGATAGCTGAAAAAGCTGCTGCATACATTATCTTTTGCATCCCAGTAAGAAATACACACCTGATGCTTGAGACAGCGAATTTTTTTAATTTGCTTAACGTCGTAGCCTTTAACTTTCAGAGCTTCTTTAACTTCTGTATCTGAAATGTGCCATTGATCTGGTTTAATCTTATTAGAGGCGATGAGGTTTCGACCTTGACGGCGATATTTTTGAACTTTACGTAGACGGCGGAACATGATGCACCCTTGATTTGATTGGCAGCAACGCTGAAAAGTCTAGTTGCGTGATTCTTTCCAGGTTTTAATGCAAATTGCTACTTTGTAATTATCTAAAAATATCAGCAACAACAAACATTGTCAAGATAAAAGTAAAATTTCAATAATTGCTGACTAAACTTGTAAATAAAGTTGGCTAGCTATATAAGCAGTGAAAATTGAAAGCAGAGAAAAACTTGTAGAAATCATCAAATTAGCTCGTGGTTCCATGAGTCAACGAGCCTTTGGCAAACTGTTGGGAGTTTCTGCCACTGCTGTTCAGTTGTGGGAAAAAGGTGTGAATGTGCCAGATACGGAATATTTGGCGAAAATAGCAGCAAGAGCAGGCTATACACTACAAGAGTTACTCACCTGCTTAAATGGCGAGCCAATCCAAGAAATTTCCGATTTAAATTTGATTTTGAGACAAATCAAGTATATGCCTCTGAGTCAAGTGGCTGAGATTGTGCGCGCTGCGGCGGATAGATTAGCAACTGTGGCGGAAACATCTGAGGATGAGGCCAAGGCTAGTTAGGGACTGACAATTAAAAAAATATTCCATTGGTGAGGTAGGCAGGGGAGCAGGGAGCAGGGAGCAGGGGGGATAAAGAACAAATATGGTCTGATAAAGTGGGGCAATTTATTTTCTGGAAATCCCTTAATTTGCAGTAGGGTAGCCAGCAGAAAATATGATCAATTGTTAGTATTTTTGAATTGATAAGATTCAACTCTATGAATATGGATGAACCTTGTTTGTATGACCAAGACTTCTATGGATGGACACAGCAACAGGCTAAAGCTTTGGAGCAAAAGTTGGTCTTAGAATTAGACTGGCAAAATCTGCGAGAGGAAATTCAAGCTTTGGGACGACAGGAGTATCGAGAATTAGTTAGTCGTCTGAGTGTATTAATCGGTCATCTGTTGAAGTGGGAATATCAACCAGAAGAACGCTCTCGGAGTTGGTTTTTAACAATTCGAGAACAGCGTCGCGCTATCCATAGGCATTTGCGACAAAACCCCAGTTTAAAGTCTCGCATAGAAGCAGCCTTGTTAGATGGCTTTGAAGCGGGAGTTGATTTAGCACTCAGAGAAACTAACTTGCCTTTACGAACTTTTCCAGAGCTTTGCCCCTATTTATTTGATGATGTTATGGCAGAGAATTTTCTTTGTGATACTGGTCAGGACTGGGAGTAATTCGTAGTTCGTAATTCGTAATTCGTAATTAAAATATTTTTCCCCATTGGTCTTGATTAATCTTTAACATAGGTATTGCTAAAGGTACTTAGGGCAATTCCCAATTCAATATGGCAGCAGCGACACCTGAAAGTCTGAATAAGTTTGTGAGTTTTTGTCAGCAGCACATCAAGGGACAGGAAAGGAAGGAAGCGCAAACGTTTTTAGACCGCTTTTTTAGGGCTTTTGGGCATGAGGGAGCGCTGGAAGCTGGGGCGAGTTATGAGGAAGCGATAAAAAAGAGCAGCAAGACAGGTAAAACGGGTTTTGCTGATTTGGTTTGGAAACCCCGCGTTTTGATTGAGATGAAGAAGCGGGGGGAGGATTTGAGTAAGCATTATTCCCAGGCTTTTGATTATTGGACAAGGTTAGTACCAGACCGTCCGCGTTATGTTTTGCTGTGCAATTTTGATGAGTTTTGGATTTTTGACTTTGATATTCAGCTAGATACACCTGTAGATAAAATATCCCTGGAGCAACTGCCAGAAAGGGCGGGAGCTTTTGCGTTTATGGAGTTTGGGAATAAAACTCCTATTTTCAATAATAACCAGGTGGAGGTGACAGAACGAGCGGCACGTCGCATGGGTGAGTTGCTGCTGGAACTGGAAAAGCGGGGAATTGAGAAGTTGACAGCGCAGCGCTTTATTTTGCAATGCGTGCTGGCGATGTTTGCTGAAGATAGGCAACTTTTACCCCGTGATATGTTTATTTCCTGTGTTCAGGATTGCATGGCTGGGGCGAGTTCTTATGATGTTTTGGGTGGTTTATTTCGGGAAATGAATCTGCAAGGAAAAACGCCAGCCGGACGTTATCAAGGTGTAGATTATTTCAATGGTGGTTTATTTTCTCAGATTCAAGCGATTGAGTTGACAAGGGAAGAATTAAATTTTTTGGATGTCTCAGCTAAGGAGAATTGGAGTCAGGTACGTCCGGCTATTTTTGGGAATTTATTTGAAGGGACGGTAGATAAAAAAGAGCGTCACGCCAAGGGTATTCATTACACTTCGGAAGCGGACATTATGAAAATTGTTCGTCCCACAATTAGCCGTTATTGGGAAGATAGAATTGATGGGGCTGGCTCAATTAAGGAACTCTCTCAACTACAATTAGAATTACAAAGTTATCGCGTACTTGACCCGGCTTGTGGTTCTGGTAATTTTCTCTATATAGCGTATCAGGAACTGAAAAGAATTGAAAGTTTGCTATTAGAGAAGTTACAAGAGCGTGGAAAATCAAAAGATAAGCAAATGCTGATGGGTTTAGTGACTCCTCTGCAATTTTATGGAATGGATACGAATCCCTTTGCGGTGGAATTAGCGCGGGTTACTTTGATGATTGCGCGGAAAATTGCAATTGATAATTTACAATTAACTGAGCCTCCCTTACCTTTGGATTCTTTGGATAAAAATATTGTTTGTCAGGATGCTTTATTTAGTGAATGGCCAAAGGCTAATGCAATTATTGGTAATCCGCCCTTTTTAGGTGGTAAAAAACTGAGACTTGAATTAGGAGATGAAACCACAGATAAAATATATAAAGCCTTCCCTGATATAAAAGGACAACCAGATTTTTGTGTGTTTTGGTTTAGAAAAAGCCATGATTATCTTGATGAAAAAGGTCGTGCTGGTTTAGTGGGAACAAATTCTATTGCTCAGGTTTCAGGTAGAAAAGCAAGTCTAGATTACATTGTTAGTAATGGTGGGATTATTCATGATGCAATTTCTACTCAAGAATGGTCTGGAGATGCGGCTGTTCATGTGAGTATTGTTAATTGGGCAAAAGAAAAAGCAAAACAAAACTTTTTAGATAATATTGAAGTTGCCTTTATTCACTCATCATTAAAAAGTGAGACATCAGTTACAGATGCTGTCAAACTAAAAGCCAATAAGAATTTTTCTTTTGAGTCTTGTGCGCTTGGTGGTAAAGGTTTTATAATATCTGAGCAAGAAGCGAAAGAATGGATTGCTCAATATTCTAAAAATCAAGAAGTTTTGAAACCAATGGCTGATGGTAAAACTTTAATTAATCCTTGTCAAAAGCTAGACTGGGTAATTGATTTTAACGATATGTCAATTGAGCAAGCATCTGAGTATGAATTACCTTTAAAAAGAGTTAAAGAGAAAGTTAAGCCCCAAAAAGACATTAATCGCAGCAATCTTTCTCAAACTTACTGGTGGAGATTTCGTCGATACAGCCCTGCAATGAGAAAAGCATTAAAAAGCTTAGAATGCTATTTTGCTATACCAAAAATTTCTAAATGGGTAGTTTTTATCCCTGTGGATATTTCTATATTGCCATGTGAAGCTAATATGGTAATTGCATCAGATGATTTTTACATTCTGGGTATTCTCACATCTAAAATTCATCGCCTTTGGGTAAAAGCTCAAAGTTCAACTTTAAAGGGTGATACTCGCTACACTAATACAACCTGCTTTGAAACCTTTCCCTTTCCCCAAACACCCGACGCTAAATTAGTCCAACAAATTCGTGCCAAAGCTGAAGAACTCCATCAATATCGCACTCAGCAAATGGAGTCGAAACAGTGGGGAATAACCACACTATATAATAAATTCTTTAATGAACCCAGCAGCCAACTTTATAAACTGCATGAACAGTTAGATAAATTGGTAATGCAAGCCTATAACTTTAAAACTAAAGATGATATTTTAGAAAAACTGCTGACGTTGAATTTAGAATTAGCCGAGAAAGAAAAACAAGGTGAAACCGTCATTGGTCCTTGGACACCTTAAAATATAAGAGAGTCTCACGCAGAGGCGCAGAGGCGCTGAGGTGAGGATTTAAGCTTTCTCTAACCTCAGCGTACCTTTGCGTTAACCTCAGCGCCCCTCTGCGTTAAAAATTCCATCCTCATG
>NZ_JAYGHH010000037.1:0-849 GCF_034931045.1 Nodularia sp. UHCC 0506 | reverse complement strand
CAGCATCTTTTATCGCCTATTTCAAGAATTCCCTAGTATCTTCTTTGAACTCATTGGTAATTCTCCTGAAGAAGCTAATAACTATCAATTTTCCTCAATTGAAGTTAAACAAACGTCCTTCAGACTTGATGGTGTTTTTCTACCTATACAAACAGTAGAAAACCCAATTTATTTTGTAGAAGTGCAATTTCAAGCCGATGGTGAAATTTATTCCCGACTGTTTGCGGAAGTCTGTTTGTACCTCCGACAAAATCAACCCCAAAATGATTGGGGTGCTGTGGTGCTATACCCAACCAGGAGTATAGATATAAGTAGTATTAAACATTACCAGGAGTTTTTCGCAAGTCAGCGAGTTAGAAGGATTTATCTGGATGAATTAGGTGAATCTACGTCGTTACCCATTGGCATTGCTACTATTAAATTAATCATTGCTAATAAAGATCAGGCGAACTGACAAGTCAGCGCTTGCGCTATCGCACAAGGTAAAGAGTTAATCGACAGAAGCAAACAAGAAATTAACTCACAGCGTCAACAACAGCAATTATTACAATTAATAGAGACAATCTTGGTTTACAAATTACCCCAAATGAGCAGGAAGGAGATAGAAGCCATGTTTGGATTAAGCGAGTTAAAGCAAACCAGATTTTATCAGGAAGCCTTTCAAGAAGGCAAGGAAGAAGGCAAGGAAGAAGGAGAACGCAAAGGTGAACGCAAAGGTGAACGCAAAGGTGAATTAAAAGCAGTTCCACCAATGTTAGCCGCAGGATTGACTGTAGAACAAATAGCCGAGGCTTTAGAACTGAGTGTAGAGGATGTCAGACAGACTACACAAAAACCTGATAACGACGA
>NZ_JAYGHH010000036.1:30729-56620 GCF_034931045.1 Nodularia sp. UHCC 0506 | reverse complement strand
CCAACCTCACAAACAGTTTGTCTTCCCAGAGGAAGTTCTACCTCGCGGCAACGCACTCTAAGATACAAATCTCATTTCCCATTTTTAATTTAACCCCTGCCACAAAGCGGGGGTTTTTTAGTCAGCACTCCAAACTCCACACTCCACACTCAGCACTCAGCGCTCCACACTCCACACTTAGCACTCCACACTTAGCACTCCACACTTAGCACCGCACACTCAACACTCCACACTCCACACTCAGCACTCAGCACTCCACACTCCACACTCCACACTCAGCACTCAGCACTCAGCACTCAGCACTCAGCATTTTTTATTTTTCAACTAACATTTCTGTGTTATATTGATTGCAGGTTTATAACCCGGAGCGAAATGCTCTGCACTTTTGAAACTAAGACCGCTTAGGCAACAAGGAGGTGATGCCCATGATAGAAAGTAGTATAAGCATGGGTCATCAGGTTGCAGTTAGCCGGCTGTGTGCCGGGGCTGTTCTCTAAAAGTTAGCCTTAGTTTCCTTGTGATACTAAGTTAGCTCAAGTATCTAGGCTAGAGTTCGGAGTTCCTTCCGGCAGTCTGGTTGCAACCTGAAGACCCGCTACACCGCTCTGAGGTTAGATCAACTGATCTAAATCAGGGCGGATAGTTTTTTATAGGGATCTTTTGATTTATCAATAGTTTGTGTGTAAGACTAATAGAAAAATAAAGTTAAAGTCATTTTAGACAAACAAAAATTTTGCACATTCATAGCAGCTAAACCCGGAAACTATTCCTACATACTTCTTGTATAGAAATAGAAGGGTGCAGTGTCATAAAGTGCAAAGTTTAGAAAAATGTAAGCAGGAATTTTTTTATATGGCACAACTACTGACTGATGCAGAGATTCAAGCAAAAGCCAGCCGTTTGTCAGGTTGGACAGTTGAAGGTTCTAAGTTGCAAACTACCCGCAAATTCAAAGACTTTATCGCCGCCATTGAATTTGTCAATAAATTAGTAGAACCTGCTGAATCGTTGGGGCATCATCCAGACATAGAAATCTCTTATAACAAAGTCATGATTACCCTGACAACACATGATGCAGGTGGGTTAACATCAAAGGATTTTGAATTAGCTGAGACAATTTCTCAAATCAGCTAAATGTTGTGGGCTGAAAAGCTTTGATTATGGTCGGTTTCAGGAATTTAGTGGCATCGGGAACATATAAATTCTTGGATCGTCTATTCTTTTCAAGGTGGATAACTGCTATGTGACAGTTAATCAAGCGATCGCTAATATGTTGCCACATACTTCAGATGCCTTATAATGGTATACTATGAAGCTGTGTTTTTGCATTAGTTAATCGTACTAATTTAACTTTTAAGTTAATCAGTTATTAGCCTGGCAAAAACTAAAATTGCGGTAGTGGTAACTATAAGTTTCATTCAAAAAATTTAACAAAAATATCGTTAGATTTTTGAGACTAAGTACGGCAGCAACAATTATCTATACAAGGTGTGAGGAAAAAGTGAAGATGTCTAATATCTTGTGGAAAACTTTAGTGGTTAGCCCAGCAGTCCTGGGAGCAACATTGCTAGTGTCAGGCGCAGCAATTGCATCTCCAACTACCACAACTGAAGTTTCGGCAACTGAACAACAAGGCGCTACTGAAGTTGCTCAAGCAGCTAAAGATACTCAAGTTATTATTAGCCAAGTCAATAGCTACAGCAACGAAGGCAAACAAAATACTACTCTGTCTCAAGTAACATCGGTTTCCCAGTTTTCTGACGTACAACCAACAGACTGGGCATTCCAAGCGTTGCAGTCCTTAGTTGAGCGCTACGGTTGTATTGCGGGTTATCCAAATGCGACTTATCGCGGTAACAGAGCTTTAACCCGGTTTGAATTTGCTGCTGGTTTAAATGCTTGTTTGGATAGAGTCAACGAATTGATCGCCACAGCAACAGCTGATATGGTGACCAGACAAGATTTAGTTACCTTGCAGCGTTTACAAGAAGAATTTTCCGCAGAATTGGCAACTCTACGCGGTCGCGTAGATTCCTTAGAAGCTCGGACTGCTGAATTGGAAGCAAATCAATTCTCCACTACTACCAAGCTAGTTGGTGAAGCAATTTTTGCTGTTACTGATGCCTTTGGTGATACAGCTGGCGACAACAATAACACTGTCTTCCAAAACAGAGTTCGTTTAGACTTGCAAACCAGTTTCACTGGTAGAGACGTTTTACACACCCGTCTTGCCTCCGGTAACGCCCAAAACTTGAATTTGGATAATCAAGGGGGCGCTGAAGGTCTGCAAACTTTTAACATTGGTAACACTGGTAATAACAATGTCGTTATAGATTGGCTTTCTTACTACGTTCCTGTGGGACCAGCACAAGTTTACATTGCAGCCACTGGAGGTATTCATAGCGATTACGCTGCCACCAATAACCCTTACTTCGAGGATTATGATGGTGGTAATGGGGCGTTATCTGCCTTCGCTTCAGAAAATCCCATCTATCGAATTGGTGGTGGTGCAGGTATTGCCTTTACCTTACCCTTCGGTCAAGGTGGCGGTATCCTCAGACCCAGTTCATTAACTGTAGGTTACTTGGGATCAGAACCGAATAATCCAGGCGATAGCTCAGGTATATTCAATGGTAACTATGCGGCTTTAGGGCAGTTAAACTTTAATGTTGGTCAGCGCTTGGCTCTAGCTGCAACCTACGTTCATGGCTATCATGGTTTAAATAGCAGTCTATTTGATGCAGGTTCAGTCACTAACCGCATAGTAGGTACTGACATAGCCAATACCCTGGCAAACCCATCTTCAACTAACTCTTATGGTGTCTCAGCTGCGTTCACACCCAGTGACAGACTATCAGTCAGTGGCTTTGTATCCTACACTGATGTTACAGGTTTTGGCATAGGTGATGATAAAGAAGTTTGGAGTTACGGTGTTGGCGTAGCTTTACCTGACTTTGGTAAGAGAGGTAACGTATTGGGTATTTTCGCAGGCGCTCAACCCTATGCACGTGGTGTAGTCGCTGGCTCTAACAGAGTTCCATACCAAGTTGAAGGCTTCTACAAATATCGCGTTTCTGATAACGTCTCAGTTACTCCTGGTGTAATCTGGGTGACAAACCCTGGACAAAACAGCGACAATGACGATGCGTTTATTGGTACTCTCAGAACAACCTTCACTTTCTAGAGTGTGAAAAATCTGTTAGAAATTTGAAACTTAAAATTAATTGCGCCCCGCTACGATGCGGGGTTTTTTATTGTTAATTAGAGTAAATAACAAACCCCAGTGGAGAACCGGAGTATACTAGAAAGAGTTAAGACTTTTTCTTGATCCCTTACTCATATAGCTGCTTGTGGAATTATCATGTAAATCTGAATACGCTATTCTCGCCTTAATCGAGATGGCAACTCATTATCAAAGCGGCGAACCGATGCAAATTCGCCAAATTGCTGCCCAACAAAGCATCCCCGACCGCTATTTAGAGCAACTATTGGCAACCTTGAGGCGTGGAGGTATAGTCAAAAGTCAACGCGGTTCCAAAGGGGGCTATTTTTTGACTCGTGAACCTTGGAAAATTACTGTATTTGATGTTTTAGAATGTTTGGAAGGGTTAGATTTGCGGACTTGTGAAGAAGATGCCAATCCCAAAAATATAGATACTTCTGTCATTAAAGAAATCTGGCAAGAAGCTTGTCAGGCAGCAAACTTAGTTTTACAAAAGTACACGCTTCAGGATCTTTGTGACAAAAGAGATTCTCGCCGGCAATTGGATATTATGTATTACATTTAGTCCCAAGTATTTTTGACTGTTGATTGATACTAAATAGATCAGGAAATATTATGAAGATTGCCCGTAACATTACAGAACTTGCTGGTCGGACACCCTTAGTGCAATTGAACCGTATTCCCCAATCTGAAGGATGTGTGGCTCAAATACTTGTAAAACTTGAAAGCATGAACCCATCGGCATCGGTCAAAGACCGGATTGGGGTCAGCATGATTAATGCCGCAGAAGAAGAGAAGTTAATTACTCCAGGAAAAACCGTATTGGTAGAACCCACATCGGGAAATACAGGTATTGCTCTAGCTATGGCCGCCGCCGCTAAGGGTTATCGGTTAATTTTGACAATGCCAGAAACCATGAGTGGAGAACGCCGGGCGATGTTGCGGGCTTATGGGGCTGAATTAGAACTCACGCCGGGAATTGAAGGTATGGCGGGGGCAATTCGCCGCGCTCAGGAGATAGTTGATACTACCCCACATACTTATATGTTGCAGCAGTTCCGCAATCCAGCCAATGCCAAAGTGCATCGGGAAACTACAGCCGAGGAAATCTGGTCAGATACGGAGGGACAGGTAGATATAGTTGTGGCGGGTGTGGGTACAGGTGGTACTATTACTGGTGTAGCGGAAATTCTCAAAGCCCGGAAACCGAGTTTTCAAGCGATCGCAGTTGAACCAACTAATAGCCCAGTATTATCGGGAGGACGACCAGGCCCCCACAAAATCCAAGGAATTGGGGCGGGGTTTGTGCCTCAAGTTTTGAAAGTACAATTGATTGATGAAGTAATTACCGTCAGTGATGACGAAGCGATCGCCTACGGTCGGCGATTAGCCAGAGAAGAAGGGCTACTATCTGGTATTTCCAGTGGTGCAGCCTTATGTGCAGCCATTCGTGTTGCCCAACGTCCAGAAAATGAGGGACGCTTAATAGTGATGATTCAACCCAGTTTTGGAGAAAGATATTTAAGTACACCTTTGTTCCAAGACTTGGAAGCTAAAGTAGCCGCTAGCATCAGCTAACGTGACATGGGATAAATGGTCGATTTTAAACACGTTTCCAACCACTACGAAACGCTCAAAGTTAATGCTAATGCCAGCCAAGCGGAGATTAAGCAATCTTATCGCCGCTTAGTTAAATTGTTTCACCCTGACAGCAATCAGCAAACAGCAGATAAAGAGCAAATTATTCGGATCAATGCAGCTTATGAAGTTTTAGGAGACAGTCAAAATCGTCTCAGCTATGACCAACAATTGCAAGACGAGTCCCAAAAGTTAAATAATAGTAGTTATCAACAGCGTGCAGCATCAGCTCAAAAACGTTACCAGACAACCAGAACCGGAAGAGATGCTGATGAACACGTTGAGGAATGGCTACGCTTAGTTTATCAACCAGTGAATGAGCTGCTTGATCATATTCTCAGTTCTCTAGAAGATCAAATTGAGCAACTAGCCGCCGATCCTTTTGATGATGAATTATTAGAAGAATTTCAAGAATACCTAAACACCTGTCGAGACGATTTAAAGCAAGCCCAATTGACATTTCGTTCCCTACCAAATCCCCCCAGTTTAGCCAGAGCAGCAGCTTATCTGTACCATAGTCTTAGTCAAGTAGCAGATGGAGTAGAAGAGTTAGCTTATTTTCCTCTAAGCTACGATGAGCGTTATTTGCATACAGGACAAGAATTATTCCGTATAGCTGCGAGATTGTTCTACGAAGTCCAAGAATCTGTTAGTTAATGGTTTAGACAACCACAATTTTCTAAACTAAACTATATTGCCTGTATTCCATATTTCCTAATTACAAATTACGAATTACAAATTACGAATTACAAATTATAGTTTATGCTGGAAATAGTGAAAGTTTAAGAAATTTTAAGCACTGTTTACAGAATACTCATGCAATGTATTGTTAATCGTCGCGCTCAGTTTTCGGCTAGTCATCGGTATTTCTTACCAGAACTGAGTGAATCCGAGAATACTGAAAAATTTGGTGCTTGTTCTAGATTTCCTGGACATGGACACAACTATGTTTTATTTATCTCCATGGCTGGAGAATTGGATAAATATGGCATGGTACTCAACTTGTCTGATGTGAAACACGTAATTAAGCGCGAAGTTACCAGCCAACTAGATTTTTCTTATCTCAATGATGTGTGGGCAGAATTTCAAGAAACTTTACCCACAACTGAAAATATTGCACGGGTGATTTGGCAGCGTTTAGTACCGCATTTACCCTTAGTGCGCGTGCAGTTATTTGAACATCCTGAACTTTGGGCAGATTATATAGGAAACGAAATGGAAGCTTACCTCACCATCAGTACTCACTTTAGCGCCGCCCATCGGTTGGCTCATCCTCAACTGAGTAACGAAGAAAATTCGCAAATTTATGGTAAATGCGCCCGTCCTCATGGTCACGGTCATAACTACCATCTAGAAGTCACAGTCAAAGGCGAAATTGATCCACGCACCGGGATGCTTGTCGATTTAGGTGCTTTAAATCAGGCGGTTGAAGATTATGTGTTAGAAGCATTTGATCACACTTTTTTAAACAAAGATATTCCTTTCTTTGCCGAAGTTGTACCCACTGCTGAGAATATCGCACTTTACATTAGTAATTTACTGCGATCGCCTATTCAAGAATTAGGAGGTACACTGTACAAAATTAAACTAATTGAAAGTCCCAATAACTCTTGTGAAATTTACTGCACAGAATCAGATGCAACTACTGTCAGTGCAGCAAAATCTGAGCCAGTTTTGGCACGTGTCTAGTATTTAGTTACCGCGAGGCGGGAGAGGAGTCCCACCCTAGAACAATATTTGATTGCCATCGAATGGGTGATGGGGTAGTCAGTTTCCCGCCCTTGTGGGTTTTGAAAATAACCATGCATAAATAATCTGCTATGAGTGAAGAATATCTAGAGTGCAATGTCTGACAGCAAAACCCTCTTGTCGTTGCTAGACTAAAATATAACCCTCATTCCTCAGCAAAGGTAGCTTTATGACCTCTGCAACCAATCCAGCCACCGAAGAACTCACCCCTTTCCCTGACCATACTCAGCTACCTGAGTCTGATGGCACATTTGTGTTAGCGGAGCGTGCCGAAGGCAAGAATTTCCAGGAACACCCCCAAAGTATCTTACTCACAGACTCCATTAAACCAATACTGCAAAAACTTCACTCCGATGGGCAGTACTGTATTGGTCAAGATTGCGGTATTTACTGGCGCATGACTGATCCTCCAGAAAAAGGCGCAGAAGCTCCCGACTGGTTTTATGTCCCAAATGTCCCGCCCTTACTGAATGGACAAACACGACGCTCTTACGTGCTGTGGCGAGAATTTATTGCCCCGTTGATTGTATTAGAATTTGTCTCTGGGGATGGTAGCGAGGAGCGAGACAACACTCCTTGGAAGGGTAAATTTTGGATTTATGAGCAGGTGATTCGCCCTCCCTTCTATGGCATTTATGAAGTGAATAAAGCCAGTGTAGAAGTTTATCACCTAATTGAAGGACAGTATCAGCCATTACCAGCAAATGAACGAGGTCATTATCCTATACCTCCTTTATGTGTTGAATTAGGTCTATGGCAGGACTCATATCACAATATGGAATTACCCTGGCTGCGTTGGTGGGATTTGCAGGGTAATTTGTTGTTGACTGGTGAAGAAAGGGCTGAACAGCAAAGCCAACGGTCTGAACGTCTTATTGCTCAATTACGTGCTTTGGGAGTGGAACCAGAAACCTGATCAAACCTTCATACCTATTTGCTGGGAACTGCGATCGCACTTCCTCACTTTTCACCCATCATTAATCGCTTATACTCCTATTAGCAGGTAATATTACACAAGCGATCGATGGCAGAAGACCCACAAGACCAGAACGCACTCCTCAACCTTGAAGGCTTTTGGAAACTCCTAAATTCAAAGCTTGTCAGTTTAGGAACACCTACCGCCTTAATTGCCGTTGCATTGGATTTTGCACGTAAAACCGATTGGAAAAATGCGGGACTTTGTATATTGGCTGCTGGTGGTATCTGGTTAGTCATCAAAGTTGGTAGCCAACTAAGTCCACGCATCGACAAACTACTGGAGTGGATATTTAGTAACGCTGAAAGACTAGCTTTAGATTTATGGGCAAAGATAACCTCTGATTTTGCAGGGAAATATTATCAAAGATTAAAGTTTGACTGTCGGGAGTATGAAATTAGGGGAATTAATCGCGGTGCGTTGCAATTAGAAAATGTGTTTGTTCCCCTAAAAATGGAGCAGAAAGCAGCCGAAATAACGAAACAGGATATGATTCAGCCGCTAGTTAACCCACTGGAACAGCAAGAAATTGGCAACTTGCTAGTACAGATGAAACGCGATGTCTCTTTTAAGCGGTTGGCTATTTTAGGTGCGCCTGGTTGTGGAAAATCAACTCTTCTCAGACACATTACTTTGATGTATGCGACACGCAAACAACGACGCTTACATCCTCAAGCGCCTAAGTTAATTCCAGTGCTGCTGCAATTGCGAGATATTTACCAAGAAATTATTCAAAATTCTGAGATACCTTTAGCAGAAGTTATTGAGAACGCAGTTAAGAAACTCCAACCTAGTGAACCCCTACAACCGCGCCCAGGTTGGTTTGCTAAACAACTCCGGCAAAATAAATGTTTAGTCATGCTGGATGGATTAGATGAAATCGCCGATGATAGTCAAAGACAAGATGTAAGTGCATGGGTTGACCGACAAATTAAAACAGAATATCCTAATACTTGCTTTATTCTCACTTCCCGTCCAGAAGGTTATAAAAAAGCACCGCTAACAGCGAATGTCTACCAGTTAGAAGTACAGCCATTTACCCGTGAGCAACGGGATAAATTTATTCAAGATTGGTCTTTGCATCGTGTCAAGCTTGAGTATAACAATAAAATAGATTTGGGAGTACGCGATCGCGCCAAAAAACAAGCTAATAATCTGATTGAGCAAATCGAAGCATCCTCATCTTTAAAACTGATGGCAAGGAATCCTTTATTGCTAAATATGATTGCCATCACCCACGAGAAACACGGAAATTTATCTAATAAAAGAGTAGATTTATATAAAGATATTTGTCGGGTATTGTTAGAGGGAAGGCAACGCGCCAAAGGATTAAGCACTCTTCTTTCTGCTGAACAGAAGCAAGTTGTTTTAAAGTCACTTGCACTAAAGTTAATGCAACAAAATACCCAAGCATTTACTTTAGATGAATTTTCTAGCCGTGACCAGACATACAAGGAAGCAAAATCGCTGATTCAAGAAAAATTAGATAGATTTCCCCAACAAGTAATTACGCCAGAAGACTTTATTAAAAAAGATGACTTGGGTGTGCGAGAGTTAATGAGTGAAAAGCAACAAGAGGGAATTTATGAATTTGCTCATAAAACTTTTCAAGAATATCTTGCAGCCGTTGGAATTACAGACTTACAACCAGAACAACAAGAAAATTTATTAATAGCCGCATTTAATGATGAGGAAAAGCTGGCTTGGTGGCGAGAAACTATCAGATTTTATGCAGCCCAAACAGATGCGAGTCAATTAATTAAAAATGCTTTAAATTATTCAAGTATATCTGTATTAACCCTGGCTTACCAATGCAGCAAAGAAGCCCAAGAAATAGAACAATCTGTGAGACAGCAGCTAACAGCTAAGTTAGAAATAGTTTTAGAATCTGATAATTTAGACAAATTTACTTTAGCGGCTGAAGTTAGGCTTGCTGACCGGATGAGTCAGTTAAATCATGATTTAGTAAGCTTAGAAACTAATTCTGAACAAGAAAGCTTTGCAGTTGATACTAGTTATATAACTTGGGCAGAATATCAACTGTTTTTAAATGAAATCAGTTCCCCAAGAACCCTAGAAAATAAGAGACAAGCTCAACAGCCTGTAACTAACATTAGCTTTTGGGATGCTAATCGTTTTTGTGCTTGGTTGAGTTTAAGAAGTCGCCAAGAATTAGGTGAACCGGGAATTTGCTACAGGACGGCACTAGAAGAAGATGAACAAAATGCTCATGGTGAAATTAACATTCAAATCAAACTCCTGCGATTTCAAGTACCTACTCGTTATGCACAACTCGCCTACTATCTAGCAGCAGGTATGTGGAAAGAGGCTGATGAGGAAACATTCAAAGTGATGCTGGAAGTGGCGGGACGGGAAAAACAAGGTTATCTGGGACTGGACGAAATTCGGCAATTTTCCTGTGAAGACTTGAGTATTATTGACAAACTGTGGGTCGATTATAGTAATGGAAGTTTTGGATTTAGTGTTCAGAAGAAAATATATCTTAAAGAAGGTGGAATCTTAGAAGGAAGTCTAACAAATTCACCTTTTAAGAAGGTTCTTGCACCCTTCAAATGGATATATGCTCGTTTAGGTGGTAAATTTAGAAAGGATGGGGACGAACTAGACGAAGCTTATCAACGCTTTGGCGATCGCGTGGGGTGGATAGTGGAAAAAGAGTGGATAGGAAGTCCGCAAGTAATATATGGTACCTCAGCCCAGAAGGGACACTTACCCTACAGGGCAAGCTTGCAGTTTGTTCCAGGCAGGATGCACTTACCCTCTACAGTCCTACGCACACATTCTTCTCTCGCGTCGAGACTTGTAAAATGTAACATATAAAGCTTTCAGAAGTTTGTAAACATTTATAACAACCTCCTTTCCCACGCAATAATCAACATTTCATAAATCCGATACCTGGCATGGGCGGCTCATAACAATTTGCGTGAATAAATTTTTCTGCTACCTCATGCACCTCCGTACTTTCAGTTACTTTTTGGTTATTCCAAGGTAAACTCATCTGCCCAGGCGACGACTTTTTAGCCTTCCCTCTCTTAATCATCGAAGGCAAAAAGCGACTTCCCCAATGATTTCGCTTCTCTGGTTTTGCCTTTGGTTTATATTTCTGACAAAATCGGCGATACCTAGCCGCGCACTCTTCCAAAGTTCTCCCCAATTGTAAAAAAGCTGGATGCCATTGAGTGATGCCATCATTACTCAAACGGTCATGAGTCCCATAATTGCTAAAGTCATAGAAAAAACCCTGCTGCATTCCCGCCGCCTTCGGGTTAGCGTGAATATATGGCAAAGTATTTAAAGCCTGTAACTTAATTTTAATAGAATAAATTGTCATTGCGAGGAGGAACGACGAAGCAATCGCAACGACTAGGGGACAATGCGATTACTTCGTTCCGCTATCGCTGCACTCGTAATGACAATTTAAAGGGTCTGTTGTGATAACAAAAGCCAGATTTTAGTTCGCGTTGAGGGCGAGGCATAACAATAGAAATTAATAAGAAATTCAGGGACAATATGATATAGAACAATACTTCACGAATTTTAATAATGACCGGAACTACACAACAGCTACCTTTAGTAACCTTAGAAAAATTTGTTTGGACTTGGCAAGGTCACAAAATTCAATATACCGTCATGGGTACAGGTCGCCCTTTGGTACTAGTTCACGGCTTTGGTGCTTCCATTGGACACTGGCGGAAAAACATCCCGGTTTTAGCCAACGCAGGCTACCGGGTTTTTGCTGTAGACCTTTTGGGTTTTGGTGGTTCAGATAAAGCACCCATTGATTACACTGTAGAAGTGTGGGTAGAATTACTCAAAGATTTTTGGAATGCACACATCCAAGAACCTGCGGTATTTATTGGTAACTCTATTGGCGCACTTTTAAGCTTAATGGTGCTGGCTGAATATCCCGAAATGAGTGCTGGTGGTGTTTTAATTAACTCGGCTGGCGGTTTGAGTCATCGTCCCCATGAGTTAAATCCACCTTTACGGATGGTGATGGGAGCTTTTAACAGATTTGTGCGATCGCCTATTACTGGTAAATTTGTCTATAACCGCATTCGCCAAAAATCCCAAATTCGTCGCACCCTATACCAAGTTTACCGCAACCGTGAAGCTGTGACAGATGAATTAGTCGATCTTCTTTATACCCCATCTTGTGATCCGGGAGCGCAGCAGGTATTTGCCTCAATCCTCACAGCCCCTCCTGGCCCTACTCCAGAGGAACTATTGCCCAACATTCAACGTCCTTTACTAGTAATTTGGGGTGCGGATGATCCTTGGACACCAATTACCGGGGCGAAGATTTATGAACAGGCCTGTGAGAATGGCAAAAATATCAAGATTATTCCCATTCCTAACGCTGGCCATTGTCCTCACGATGAAGTCCCAGACGTTGTTAACGCCCAGATTGTTGCTTGGTTGGCACAAAATTAATAGTTAAGCATAAAGATGCCCTCTTGTGGGCATCCAGCACAATTCGGTGAAAATAAACAGACTATTCAAAATCAATGAAAAGCCTATAGAATAATATTCGTGACTTTGGAACTTTGACGAACGCCTTGCAACGTCTACCCTGTAGATAGATGCGAAAAATATTTTTTCCGGTTATTGGTTATTAGTTATCAGCATTACCTCACCATAGACCTGATCCGCTGTTGAGCATTCAACCCTGCTACCCCTTTAAGTGCAGCCATCCTCGCAGGGCTTTACAGCACTTTGCTAAGTTAGTGCAGAGTTAGGTTTTTTCAGCTTGGCTGTTAACTGATTTAATTGCATCTTGACAAAATTAGACTTAGATGGTATCCAGAATGGAGCTTGATGTAGATAATCGAGAAGCAATTCGCCAAAGTCATTATCCTGATTTTTCTGAGCTAGGCTATCAAGTTATTAGAGAACTAGGACGCAACCAGTTAGAGGGGCGCATAACTTATCTGGCTCAGGTCTGTAAATCTCATCAACAGGTAGTAATTAAGGAATTTAATTTTGCTAGTATGAGTGTTGACTGGTCAGGTTTGAAAACCTATGAACGTGAAATTGAAATCTTGCAGCAACTTGATCACCCTCGTATTCCTCGCTATATAGACTCCTTTGAAATGCCAGATCATTTTTATCTGGTAGAGGAGTATAAAAACGCTCCATCTCTGGGTTTACAACGCAGTTTTAGCCCGGAAGAAGTCAAGCAAATAGCCCTATCAATTTTAGAAATTTTAGTTTATTTGCAACAACGGTCTGACCCAATTATTCATCGGGATATTAAACCAGAAAACATCTTAGTTGATGAGTATCTCAATGCTTACTTAGTTGATTTTGACTTAGCTAGGGTAGAGGGTGTGAAAGTTGCTTTCAGCAGCTTTGCTTCGGGAACCCCAGGTTTTATGCCACCAGAGGAACAATTTGGTCATACCCTCACTCAAGCGTCAGACTTGTATAGTTTGGGAATAACACTGATTTGCTTACTTACTGATACCAGTTCGATTGATGTTTGTCAATTGATAGATCATAGATATCGGATTAATTTCCAGAAACTATTTCCCCAACTTAATCCGCGTTTTAAATCGTGGTTGACAAAATTGGTTAAATGCAAGTGCAAATACCGCTATGCTAACGCGTCTCTGGCTTTAAAGGCACTTAAGGCAATTCAAGTGACTGGTGGTAACAATAACATATATCCTTTATTCACAGCAATAAATTTGAGACAAACAATAGCTGTGGTGTGCCTAGCCATGATTGGCATGATGGCAATAGCAACAACAACGTTGTTAATTTTCCAGCAAGGTGGCATAGCCCAGCAGCAGGGAGTAGAGAGTAGGGAGTAGGGGAAGTTTTTCATTCCCCAGTCCTGATTAAACAGTTGCTAATTCTAGTAACCCAGGGGGAGGTGTAATTTCAATGCGACGAGATTCGATATCTACCACGGGGGCGATCGCTTTAACGAATGGTATTAAAATATGGTTCGGTGATTTGATCTGTGATTTTTCTAGTTCAACAGCTTCATTTTCCTGGTGTGGTTTGACTGCCAATAAAAAATTACCAGCCGGAATGACATCTACCACCTCGCCCACAATATCCCCAGATTCTTGCATGAAAACCAACATTCCGATTAAATCGGTGACATGATATTCATCTTCGCCTAATTGGGGGCGATCGCTGGCAGGAACCATCAACTTATAATCGCGTAAAGCCTCAGCATCATTGCGATTTTTCACCCCAGCCAAAGAAATTATACAAAGATTTTTCCCCTCCACATAACGTCCTGACAACAACTCCACAGGTTGCGGTTCCTTATCCCCAGGATGCCATAACCAACGAGTCCCCGGAACCTCAAACCGTTCAGGAAAATCCGATTCTGGATAAACCCGCAACTCCCCAGACAAACCTTGAGGGGCGACAATCCTACCAATTTCCAACCATTCATCAGGACTAGGGGAAGAAGCCGGGGGGCAGGGTGCAGAGGGCAGGGGGGCAGATTTCCGACTAGTACCACCATCCTTATTCAGCTTTTTTCCTTTCTTTTCCATCTCCTTCTTGGCGACCTTTGCGCCTTTGCGGTTCGTTTTCATACCCCTCAGAATTACGAATTACTTACGCGCTAACAACAGCAAGCTGATACACTCGTTCAGCCACCTGTGCCAAACGTTGCATACCCGTAACAATTTCCGCATCACTACCAGTCAGACTAATACGTAAACATTGGTGCTTGTGCTGCCATTCCTCCCGTAAACCAGGGAAAAAAGTACTCCCAGGGACAACAATCACCCCCACTTGCTTCAGTTCCTGGTAAAATTCCCAATCAGTCATGGGTAGATCCTGGAGCCACAACCAAGCAAATATAGCACCTTCACCGCGATGGAGGAACCAAGGTAAATCCTTGGGCATTGCCGTATCTAAAGTATTTTCTAGTACAGCAAACTTTTTCTGGTAGAAAGGACGGATAACATCTGCCGCAATTTGAGGCAAAGCACCAGAGTTAATAGCAATAGCGGCTATAGCTTGTCCATAACGTGAAGGATGAATACACAAATTTGTTTGAAAGCACTCCAAAACTTGAATCATGTCTTCATCACCAATGGCAACACCAATGCGTTCACCAGGTAATCCCACCTTTGATAAACTCATGCAGTGCAAGATATTTTCACCAAACACTGGTGTCATTTCTGTAAAATTCAAAGCCGGGAAGGGAGGCGCATAAGCCGAATCAATCAACACAGGGACATTGTAAGGTGCAGCCAAAGCCGCAATTTTTTTCACTTCATCATCAGAAAGTACATTACCAGTGGGGTTACAGGGACGAGAAAAGATGACACAACCGGTGCTTTCTGTAATTGATAGTTGGCTGAAATCGGGACGATATTTAAATCTGTGAGCCGCCGCATCTATATCCAAAGTGGGTTTATAGGCAATTAAGGCTTCTTGCTCTAAACAAACACCGCCATAACCCGTATAATCGGGACTGAGAGGTAAAACAATTTGCTTGAGTTTGCCGCTAGTTGTGTAACCACCGAAAGCATTGGCGGCGTAGAAATAAAGACTTTGACTACCGGGTGTAATTAAGATATTGCGATCGCTTAAGTTTAAACCATAGCGCTTGTTAAAGTCATTGGCGATCGCCTCAATCAACGGGGCATAACCTTGGCTAGAACCGTAACGACAAACCACCTCGCCGTATTCCGAACCAGCTAATAATTCCGCCGTGCAGTCGCGCCACAACTGTTCCACCTCCGGCAAAATCAACGGGTTGCCAGCGCTCAAATTCATAAATTCTTGCCCCGCCCCAGCTTTTAACGTTTCGATAATGTCCTTCATAATCGCTCTTACGCCAGTCAGGTTAGACATTTGAGCGCCAATTTTAGTTAGGGCAGGGTTCATAAGCGTTGCACAAATAGAGATAAGATCAAAGTTAACAAAATTCTGGCGGATCGATATCATTATTCAAGTTTGCCGCCTGTAAATAATGTACCAATCTCATTGAAAAAAGCAATTTTGCAATTTTTATAGTTAATTTACAAAAAGTAACAAAAAATTTCTCTAAGCACTTGCCGATCTAAACTCATAAAATCCCATTGACACTACTTTCATACAGGAAGGCTAATTTTGGAAGTTAAAGCAGCAGTCGCTTACGGCGCGGGTAAGCCGTTAACTATTGAAACCGTGGAATTATCGCCACCACGAGCCGGCGAAGTTTTAATTGAAATTAAAGCCTCTGGGGTTTGCCATACAGATGCTTACACCCTCTCTGGTAATGACCCCGAAGGTTTGTTTCCCGCAATTTTAGGACACGAAGGTGCTGGTGTAGTGGTAGAAGTTGGTGCTGGTGTCACTAGCCTCAAACCAGGAGATCATGTTATTCCCCTATATACCCCAGAATGCCGACAGTGTGAATATTGTCTAAGCATGAAAACCAATCTTTGTCAATCAATTCGTCTCACCCAAGGACGTGGTGTCATGCCTGATGGTACAAGTCGCTTTAGTATTGGTGGGGAAATGTTGCATCATTACATGGGAACATCTACCTTTGCTAATTACACAGTTTTACCAGAAATTGCCGTCGCCAAAATTCGCCCAGATGCCCCCTTTGATAAGGTTTGTTATATTGGCTGTGGTGTAACTACTGGTGTGGGTGCTGTAATTAATACAGCCAAAGTGGAACCAGGGGCAAATGTCGTAGTTTTCGGCTTAGGTGGTATTGGCTTAAATGTCATCCAAGGGGCGCGGATGGTAGGAGCGAATATGATTGTCGGGGTAGATATTAATCCCAGCAGACGCACTTTAGCAGAAAAATTTGGCATGACACATTTTGTCAATCCCCAAGAAGTTGAAGGTGATTTAGTTCCTTATTTGGTGGACTTAACAAAGGGTGGTGCTGATTATACTTTTGAATGTATTGGTAACGTTAACGTTATGCGTCAAGCCTTAGAATGCTGCCATAAAGGTTGGGGCGTGAGTGTCGTTATTGGTGTGGCTGGTGCTGGACAGGAAATTAGAACTCGTCCGTTTCAATTAGTAACTGGACGCGTTTGGAAAGGTTCGGCATTTGGTGGTGCTAGGGGACGTACCGATGTACCAAAAATTGTTGATTGGTATATGGATGGGAAAATAAATATTGATGATTTAATTACTCATGTCATGCCCATTGAGGAGATTAATACAGCTTTTGATTTGATGCACAAAGGCGAATCAATTCGTAGTGTAGTGACCTTTTAACAGTTATCAGTCAAGAAACATAATTGGCTGACAGTCTCCAAACATAAGCCTTGATAAATGTTGCCAGAGATTTAGCATCAGGTGAAACAAACTTGTCATTCTCGACTTTTCCCCAACAATGTTTGTACACTTTGGGAGAAATTCTGAGTGAGTGCTTTTATCCTGGTATAGCGGCAAATGATGATTTGATGAAATAGTAGCCTAAAACTCTATCAAGCATGACTAGACTTAACCAGCTCTCAGAATATCAAAGCTTTGGCGGTAAACTTGGCTTTTACTCTCATCTTTCCTCAACCTGTAACGGTGAAATGCGCTTTGCCGTCTATCAACCACCACAAGTTACTCAACAGCCAGTACCTGTTCTCTACTTCCTTTCTGGCTTGACTTGTAATGAAGAAAATTTTATGGTCAAATCTGGGGCGCAGCGCTATGCAGCCGAATACGGCTTGATATTAGTCGCACCAGATACTAGTCCCCGTAATACTGGTATTGCTGGTGAAGATGACAAATGGGATTTTGGTACAGGTGCGGGCTTTTATGTGGATGCTACCGAGGAACCTTGGCATCAAAATTACCAGATGTATAGTTATATAGTGCAGGAATTACCAGCGATAATTGCTGCAAATTTTCCCATACAACCGGACAAACAAGGTATTTTTGGTCATTCAATGGGCGGACATGGGGCGCTAGTATGTGCTATGCGAAACCCGCAACTATATAAATCAGTCTCAGCTTTTGCACCTATTGCTGCACCAATGCGTTGTCCTTGGGGTGAAAAAGCCTTTAGTGGTTATCTAGGTGATAATCAAGAAGCGTGGCGCAATTATGATGCTAGTGAATTAGTTCAGAAACTAGGGTATCACAGTCCCATTTTGATTGACCAAGGAACTGCTGATCAATTTTTAGCTGTACAACTCCTACCAGAACTATTTGAACAAGCTTGTAATTCTGTAAATCAGCCTCTTAATTTACGTTATCAATCAGGGTACGACCACAGTTATTATTTTATCGCTAGTTTTATTGAAGACCATATTCGCCATCATGCGATCGCTCTGTGTGAAAGTTACTCAAATTTGTCCAAAAAATGAAACGTAACTTTTGTAACTTTATTCCACACTAAATTATGACAATTTTTGGGGCATCTTAGTTATAGTAAACTGTCACTAAAAAAACCATGAAAAATACCCCGTTCATATCATGGTTGAACGAGGTATGGATAGGAGTAAATCAACAAGGACTTATGATTCTAATTGTCCCTTTTGCGAGAAGAAGGGATTCTGGAGACTACTACAGAAAATCTAATAGCAATCTTCAATTCATAGAGCAAAATTAACAGAACTATAAGAATTAGTACCGTTCTAAATGCTCTTGAAGTGTAGTAAACCTTGGACTATTAAGCCCACAAGTCTTTTACAATCAATACTTTAACAAAGATCATAATAGAGGTGTTGCCAAATTGGCGTTTTTTTATTCATGACCTTAGACAAGCAATATCGTCATCTCAATCTGAACTAAGGAACAGATTAAATTATCAATTATTTTCATATATAGGCACAAAACTGCATAAAATCAAGTCAACCAACCTATAAAGTAAATGAACAAGAATATTGCAATAATTAAAGGAGAGGTATGAAAATGAAGAGAATCATAGTCAGCGTGATTTGAGAAGTAACTACTGGTTGTGTAATATTAGTATAGGTGCGTGGTACAACCTACGGACAGCAAACTCTACTGATGTAATTTCGTCCAGTCAGACGGAAAAATGGAAATGTAATTTATCTCCCCTTGGGGTGAAAATACCAAAAACCTTAATTCATACCATAACTTCGACTTTACTAATTACCCACCAAATTTAAAATGTCTCCACTCGGTGTCGCTACCAGTCACTCAACACATACCCTAGAAATGGGCGAAGCACAACTTTGGCTGTTGTTGGTAGGAGTCAACAAATACCAAGACAAGAGACTACCCTCACTACGTTACTCGGCTGTTGATTGTCAGGGTTTAGCAGCAGCTTTAGCCGACGCAACCCAAGGATTTCCTCAAACTGAAGAGAGAGTTCATCACGATTTAACTTCTCAGTTGCCAACTCTCTCGGCAGTGCGTGCCAGCTTACAACAAATTACTGCGGCAGCTCAACCACAGGACACAATTTTATTTTATTTCTCTGGACATGGGATGCTAGAGCCAAATGTGCAACAAGCATTTTTATGTCTAACAGATACTCAAACAGACGACTTACTCCACACGGGTTTAGGTTTACAGGAAATTTTGCAGCAGTTGGGAAACTCTCAGGCGCAGACTCAGTTAGTATGGCTAGATGCTTGTCATAGTGGTAGCTTGACATTCCGAAATTCGAGGAGCGAGACAACTGCACCATCTTTGCCCAATCCGACATCTCAGATGGTGGAATTGTTGCGCCAACGGGCAAAACAGAGTAAAGGATTCTATGCTTTGCTTTCTTGTGATACTAATCAACAATCTTGGGAATTTCCCGAATTGGGACATGGCGTATTTACATATTACTTAATGCGTGGTTTGCGTGGTGAAGCGGCTGATTCCCAAGGTTTGATTGATGCCGATGGACTGTACAGATATGTTTATCATCAAACGCGCCGATATATTGAGCAAACTAATCAGCAATTACGACTGATTAATCAGCAAAATAAAAGTAGAGGCGATACTAATCTATATTCAGAATATCCGCAGCAAACACCTAAGCGGATTGTAGAAGGAGTGGGCGAAGTCATTCTGGGTTTAAAACCAGCCCTTATCGAATCTTCTTCTTCCCGACAAGCATTAGTATTAGAGGGACTGGCGACTAATCAGACTACCCTAGCTGTGAGTAAATTATTACGGGGTATGGGTGGTTTTGAGTTAGAGTATTGGCCTCGCTCTTTAGAAGTTACCACTCAGGATTTACACTCTACTATTCAAACTTGTTTACAAACAACAGAATCAGCACCGCAAAACCACCCCAGAATTTTTGCTACAGTTTTGTTATATTTACGTGGGCGACTGGAGGAAACTGAAGCTGGTGAACCTGCCTTAGTTTTAGCAGAAAATATCCGGCTGAGTCGTTCCTGGTTAAGACAACAACTGAGGCGTTCCACTTATGCTCAACAAATCATCATTTTAGACTGCCCGGTAGGAGTAAATAATCAGCAACTCCTACAAGATTGGGTAGAAGATTTGCAACTGGGATTTGAGCAAGGGCAATGTATAATTGCAGCTGCTTCACCGAAAAATCATCCTGAACAATTTGCCCAAGCGTTACACTCTACCTTAGAAGCAACTCCGCCCCAACGTAGCCTGTCAGCCGCCGCTTGGATTACCCAATTACAATTATCCTGTAACCATGAATTTCCTCTGCATATCTGGTTATCTGGTACACAAGGCGTAATTGAAGTTATACCTGCTAATTCTGGCAATAGAGGCATTGAGTCAACAGCAGCTATTGATTTAGGGCTTTGTCCTTACCGGGGATTGCGGGCTTTTGGGGAAGAAGATGCACAATATTTTTACGGAAGAGAAGTTGTTGTTCAGCAACTAATTAGCGACTTGGCGCAAAAGTCATTTATTGCCGTTGTGGGATCTTCTGGTAGTGGTAAATCTTCTGTGGTACAGGCCGGATTAATTGCCCAACTGCGACGAGGAAAACTATTACCAGGTAGCGAAGATTGGTGGATGAGAAGCTTTCGCCCTGGTACAAATCCTCTGCAAGCTTTATCACGCCGTTTAGTAGATAGCGGTACAGAAAAAGAAAAAGCTTATCAGCAAAGACAACTAGAAGGAATGTTGTACCAAGGGGTAGAAGGGTTGGCTCATTGGGTGCGTCATCGCCCAGAACCAATGGTAGTTTTGGTGGTAGATCAGTTTGAAGAATTATTTACTACGGTTCCCAGTGAAGATAGACAGCGTTTTTTAGAAGTTGTTTTAGGGACGCTGGAATATATACCAGAAAAGTTTAAATTAATTATTACGTTGCGGGCTGATTTTATCGCTCCCTGTTTAGAAGTACCGAGTTTGGTGAAGTTGTTACAGCAGTCGAGTGTGCTGTTACCTCCCTGCTTGACTGAAGAAGAGTATCGTCGGATTATTATTAACCCGGCGGAACAAGTTGGTTTAACTGTAGAGACGGAATTGGTAGAAGTGCTGATGCAGGAGTTACATCACTCTCCTGGGGATTTACCTTTATTAGAATTTGTTCTAGAACAGTTGTGGGAATATCGCAAAAATGGCGCGATCGCTTTACAAGCATACCAACAGCATTTGGGGGGAATTAAAGGCGCACTGGAAAGTAAAGCTCAAGCAGCATACCACAGTTTAGACCCAGAGGCTCAAGAGTGCGCTCGGTGGATTTTTCTGTCGCTGACACAGTTGGGTGAAGGTACAGAAGATACTAGGAGGAGGGTACTCAAATCTGAGTTAATTGTCAAAAAATATCCGGTGGCTTTGGTAGAAAGAACATTACAAGCGTTAATTGCTGCCAAGCTGGTGGTAGCAAATTTAGAAGAAGATGCAGGTGCATTTGGGGATAAAAAAAAGGCAGGGGAGCGGGGAGCAGGAAGCAGAGGGGAAGACGTTGGGCTATTAACACAATCTTCTTTCCCATCGGACTCATTTTCGCCTGTAACTATCGAAGTAGCTCACGAGGTTCTGATTCGCTATTGGTCTACATTGCGCTGGTGGTTAGAGGAAAATCGGGCGAGATTGCGATCGCATCGTCAAATTGCCCAAGCCGCAGCTTTATGGATCAATAGCAATGAACAACCAGACTTTTTATTACAAGGTGTTCGCCTCGCTGAAGCCGAAGAAATTTATATTAATTACACTGATGAAGTCTCTTCTGATGTCCAACGTTTTATTCAAGCTTGTTTAATAGAAAAACAACGCCAACAACAAAAAGAAAAAAATAGGCTCAGAAAAGCTCAAAGGACTGTGGGAATTATGAGTATTCTGGGACTGACTGCTTTTGGTTTAGCTGTTTTAGCTTACCAACAAACTCAAAAAGCCCAGTTACGAGAAATACAAGCTTTAAATTCTTTATCAGAAAACTTTCTCCTCTCTCATCAGCAGTTAGAAGCATTACTAACTAGTCTAAAAGCAGGTAGAGAAGTCCAAAAAATCACTCCAGGAATCCCTAAAAATATTCAATCTCAAACTGCAAATATCCTACAACAAGCAGTTTATGGCACTCAAGAACGTAACCGTTTAACTCATAGTTCCTGGGTAACTAGTGTCAGATTTTCACCGGATGGGCAAATATTAGCTGCTGGTTATGCTGATAATAGTATCCAACTTTGGAATAGTGATGGCAGTTTTCTTGCCAGTCTCACAGACCATCAAGATAGTGTGAATAGTGTGAGTTTTTCACCAGATGGTCAAAAATTGGCTTCTGCTAGTGCTGACAATAGGATTAAACTCTGGAGTCGTGATGGTAAGTTACTCACAACTTTTACAGGACATCTTCATAGTGTGAATAGCGTCAGTTTCTCGCCGGACGGTGAAATTTTGGTTACTGGTAGCAATGATAATTCTGCTAAAATTTGGAGTCTCGATGGCAAGTTACTCGTAAATTTTCTAGAACATAACCGCAGTATAAATAGCGTCAAATTCTCACCAGAAGGTGATACTATTGCCTCGGCTAGTGATGATGGCACAGTTAAACTTTGGAGTTTAGACGGTCGGTTGTTATCTACTTTGCCAGTTAGCACGAGAGAAGTTTGGGATGTCAGTTTTAGCCCAGATGGTCAAATATTGGCTTCTGCTAGTGCTGACCATACAATTAAACTCTGGAGTCGTGACGGTAATTTGATCAGAACTATAGAAGGGCATAGTGGTGGTGTCTGGGAAGTCAAGTTTTCTCCTGATGGTAAAATAATTGCCTCAGCCAGTGCTGATAAAACTATCAAACTTTGGACTAGTACTGGTAACTTGTTAGGAACTTTGCAAGGACATAGCCATGAGGTTAATAGTCTCAGTTTTAGCCCAGATAGCCAGAAATTAGCTTCGGGTAGTGATGACAATACGATCCGATTATGGAAACTAGAAGAAACGCTACCCAAAACTCTTTACGGGCATAAAGGTAGTGTTAATGATGTCAGCTTCACACAGGATGGTAAGACTATTGCTTCTTTGAGTTCAGACAACACTATGAAACTCTGGAAATTGAATGGTCAACTACTCAAAACACTGCCTTCTCCTATTGAAAATGTTACCAGCATTAGCTTTACTAGGGATGGCAATACAGTGGCTTTGGGCAGTGAAGACCAAGATATCCAGATTCGCCAAGGAGATGGGACTTTGTTGCGTACCCTCAAGGGACATAAGCATTGGGTAACGAGTATGAGTTTCAGTCCCGATGAGCAAACTTTAGCTTCAGCCAGTGCTGATAAAACTATCAAGCTTTGGAGTCGAGATGGTCGCCTGTTGCAAACTCTTTCAGGTCATAACGGTTGGGTGACTAATATTAAATTCAGCCCCGACGGAAAAACTATCGCCTCTGCTAGTGCAGACAAAACTATCAAACTCTGGAACCGAGACGGTCGGCTACTAAAAACTTTATCAGGGCATAGTGCTAGTATATGGAATATTAACTTTGCTCCTGATGGCAAAACTATCGCTTCGGCTAGTGATGACAAAACTGTGAAACTCTGGAGTTTGGACGGTTCCCTGCTTCACACTTTCCAGGGACATATTGATTTAGTGATTAATGTGAGCTTTTCACCCGACGGCAAAATGCTGGCCTCAGCTAGTAATGATGGTACTATCAAACTCTGGAATATTAGCAGTGGAATTTTGCTGAAGACCTTCTCTGGGCATCATGGGGGTGTAAAAAGCGTTAGTTTCAGTTCTGACGGTAAAATGCTCGTTTCTGGGGGTCAAGATGCCACAATTAAATTGTGGAACCTAGAGGAGATCGAACTGCAAACATTAGACCTTAATCAGATGCTGAATCATGCTTGCGATCGCCTGGGTGATTATCTCAAAACTAACCCTGATATTACTACAGAAGACTATGAACTGTGTTTTGGTGGCTGAGTGGGGAAAAAAGTGCTGAGTGCTGAGTGCTGAGTGCTGAGTGGGGAGAGTGGGGAGAGTGAAGAGAGTGAAGAGAGAAGAGATTAAACGGTGCTGTGGCCGAAAGTGCTTACGTTAAAATATAGATCATGAACAAGCGCTATTTTTTAGAGGCTAGTGCCGTAATTATTGGCACAGCCATTTTATCTCGCAATATTAATTGGGATTCAGAAAACATGACAACTTCTAAAAGCCAGTTTGCAATTACTAAACCTGAAGAAGAATGGCGGACAATTTTAACGCCGGAACAGTTTCGCGTCTTAAGAAAACACGGTACTGAACCCGCTTTCACTAGCCCACTCGATAAACAATATGATGAGGGGACTTTTGTTTGTGCAGGTTGTGGACAACCATTATTTACATCTGACACTAAGTTTAACAGTGGTACTGGCTGGCCGAGCTTTTTTCAACCAATTGAAGGCGCGATCGCTACTACTGTAGATCGGTCATTTTTTATGACTAGAACAGAAGTGCATTGTAGCAACTGTGGTGGACATCTAGGCCATGTGTTTAATGATGGCCCTGCACCCACTGGTAAGCGCTATTGTATGAACGGTGTAGCGATGAGCTTTGAACCTGCTTAATCCTAAGAAGTAGGGAGTAGTGCCGCAGGGCGGAAGTCAAAAAGTTGATTCTGTAGGCTTTTTATTGACTGGGAATGGTTGCTTTATTTAGGGTTTGCTGTTAGTGGTGCCGTTAGACATAAAAGTTTTGTTGTGGAGGTAGGGAACAGGGAACAGGGAACGGGGAACAGTTTCAACTATCTGTCATCCCCATTCGCGTTAGTGTCTCCCCTTTGGAGAAGGACACAAAGAGCGCAAAGGAAGAAGGAAAGAAAGAAGAAAAATTGAAAGATTTATTTACCCGTCATTTTTGAGTTGACAGACTACTAGGTAATGGGAAGAAAAATTCTTTCTCCCCTGTTTTCTGCTCCCCTGCTCCCTACGGCACTAGTCTTCTGAGTTTTGCTGAGAGAATTTCTTCCGAATAGTTGTACTGTGTTCCTTATTAGCAGCAGTTGCTGTCATCAGATAGTTAATGGAGTCATCTGAGAACGGAACCCGCAGGTGGAAAGTCCCATCTGATTTGAGTTTGATGGGTTTACCAGCAATATTTACTGTTGCACCTGGTTCTGTTGATCCGTGGATAATTAATTCAGCATCGGCGACAAACCAAAAATCTGCTTGGGGACGACTGAAGACGCGAATGATTTCGGAACGGACAATAACCTCCCAACGATTGCCGGCTGTGAGATAACCTATCTCTGCAACATAGTCATGATCAGTTGCGGGAATGGCTACATAGCGATCGCTTGTGATTTCGTCGCATTCATACCGTTGCACTAGTTGAGGAGTTTGATAACTCAAGTCCAAATCTGTGACATCATACAACCGCAGAGATAATTGGGAGATGCTGTTAGTTTGCAGCATTTGTTGGTCAGTTGTGGAAATATACCAACTAGCATAAGCCCACTTGGGAGTCCGGGTTTTCAGGACAATAGTACTTTCATGACTGGTTGTGGGTGAATCCACAAATTCTGTGTCTGGTGTGGGGAGATTTTCATCTGTGGTAGCTGTTAAGGGTGTAGAAAAGACGCGAATCCTTTGGGAACGAGCAATTGTAATCCAACGATCGCCTTCAGTTATATAACCTATTTCTGCAATATAATCGCGATCGCTTTGGGGAATGGCGATATATTTCTTTTCTATGCCGGATTCTAGTTGATATTCTTTGACAAACTCTGGAATTTGATAACTCAGGTCTAAATTTGTGACATCATATAACCGCAGTGCTAATTGAGTAATGCCATTATTTTCTAATGTTTGCTGGTAAGTTTCACCAATGTACCAACTCGCAGCTGCCCATTCAGGATTTTGGGGTTTGAGTTCAATACTTTGTTCCCCATCGAGGTTGAGAATTGGGTCTTCTGTGGTATCTTCTGGGGGTGTTGCAAAGACGCGAACCCTCGCAGAACGAGCAATTGTGAGCCAGCGATCGCC
>NZ_JAYGHH010000036.1:22780-30474 GCF_034931045.1 Nodularia sp. UHCC 0506 | reverse complement strand
TTCAGTTACATAGCCTATTTCTGCAATATAATCGCGATCGCTTTGGGGAATGGCGAGATAAAGTTCTATCCCTGATTCTACTTGATATTCTTTGACAAACTCTGGAGTTTGATAACTCAAGTCTAAATCTGTGACATCATACAACCGCAGGGCTAATTGAGAGATATCATTATTGCCAATATACCAACTTGCGTAAGCCCATTCAGCATTTCGGGCTTTGAGGACAATACTTGCTTCCCCATTCAGATTGAGAGTTGGGTCTTCTGTGGGATCTTCTAGGGGTGTAGCAAAGACGCGAATCCTCGCAGAACGAGCAATTATGATCCAGCGATCGCCCTCAGTTACATAACCTATGTCAGCAATATAATCGCGATCGCTTTGGGGAATAGCGATATAAAGTTCTATCCCTGATTCTATGGGATATTCTTTGACAAATTGGGGCGTTTGGTAACTCAAATCCAAATCTGTGACATCATACAACCGCAGTGCTAATTGAAAGATGCCTTGATTTGCTAATTCTTGCTGACAACTTTCATCAATGTACCAAGTCGCATAAGCCCATTCAGCATTGCGAGACTTGAGAACAATACTTTTTTCCCCATCCACATCAAATACAGCAAATTCTGTCGTGTTATTCGGCACTTGAGATGCAGATTCGAGATTCCCTTGATGTCCCGCCGATGCCTCTAGACCTGTTTCTTCAAAGGTGGCACTATCGGCAAAAATATCTATCTCATCTGACGACAAATTGTCAAGGGGTTCAGCTGCGTCTGCGACTGTATTTAATATATCTTCCGTGATATCTGGTAGTGATGGATGTGAATTTATCACTTTTTCTGATGTTTGCTGGTCTGATATCGGTAAAATAGCTTCATCACAATTACTGAACACCATTTTCTGATCATCATCTGCCATCGGAGACGAAACACTTTCTTCTGTAGCCATATTGCCAGCTAAATCCGTAGTTTCATTGGCAAAAATATCCCCCATGAAATCTAAATCCAGTTCTAACTGGGGATTTTCGGCTATTTCGTCTCCAAAATCATTATTCTCACTATTTTCCGCATCAAATACCACTTCAGGAAGCTGCGACTCTTCAGAGATAACTGGAGATGGGTCTGGTAATTGGGGGTATAGAGTATTTACCACGGCTGCTGGTGCTTCTATATCCCAAGGGGAGTCTTGATGATCAAAAGACTCTGTTACCGTATAATTACTATCATTATTAGTTTCAAGGGATGCTTGCTCATCGACTTGTTCATCCATAGCTGCTCCGGCTCCTGCTGTTAAAGCTTCACCCACGGAAGTATCAATACTTATACCATTTTTTGCCACTTCATTTTTCCCAGTTGCCTGAGAATTTTGATCTGGGGTGTGATCTTGAGCCTCAGTTGCCCAGATGCGTGACCGCAAAAGCCACGTTAGTAAGGCAACAATCACAGAGGCAGGTAACAAAAGCCACCACAGAGGTATATCCTCAAAAGTAGTTTCTGGAGATTGCTGTTCATCTGATGTGGTTTCAGAATTGAGGGGAGCGGCTGTTTGTACTTCCCTCTGGACAAGCATTGCGGCTGCGGCGACTCTCCCCGCTTCTATGGCTTGCTGTCCTGGTGGTGCGAGGGTAAAACCGAGAAAACTAGCAACGTTGGGGCGAGGATTTTGCCTGTAAGCATACACTAAAGGCTGGGAATAGGGATAATTAGGATTATCAGGCAAAGTGTCATTGATGGGAATTACGCGTACATTTGGCAATTGCGACACCTGATAAGCCATTGCATAGCTAATGCCATCATTGCCTAGTTGTTGGACAATTTTATCAGTGCTATCCTCGTCTATTTGGGTAGCATTAGAGCCTGTGGTAAACCCAGCATCTTTGAAAGCTGGAGCAGAGCGAAATGTATTGCGCGTATCACTAGTTTCAGGATGATCAATGAATCTAATTGTACCTTCTGGTGCGCCCAATTCTGACCAATTTGTAATATTTCCTCGGAAGATATCAGCGAATTGTTGATCAGTCAAACCACCCTGAAAAGGATTATCTGTACTAACTATGATGGCAATATTTTCGCGCTGAAACGCTACCTGTGCTAGATTTTGGGCTTGTTCATCTGGAGTTAAACCACGAGCGATCGCTACTAAATCAATAGTGCCATCTATTAAAGCTGATATTGCCACATCAGCACCATTAGCCGCAACTTCTACATTTGTTCCAGAAAACTCTTGCTCAAAACGTTCTTTTAAACTTTGGTTAATTGCAGCCAAACTCATAGAACCATCAATCCGCACCGTAGTCCCATTTTCCACAGTTTCCGGTAGTGAAAAAGAGTCAGCGTCAGTGGCAGATTGTGCCAGCACTGGTGTCAGATCAAACAAAGATACTGCCATAGGGGTAGTAGCTAAGGACAGTAATAAGGCCAGACTGACTATCGCACTATCTTTTTTTTCTTGTTGCCACATAATGCTCTTTATCTAGGTACAGAAAGCTGGACAATTTTAAATTTTATCTTTTAATGCAGGAGGAGACAGCGCTAATTATACATCTGGGATTAAATTTCTTCTAACTTTCTATTGACCAAGACTGGGAGAGTCTGAAAAAGTCATAAAAATTAACTATTTATACCTAAATTACCTATGTTAGCAGTTGACAAAACATTTAAATAGAATAATAATCATTATCATTCAGTTTCTGAGTAACAACCCTTTGTATCTAAATCTTGCCGGCAACAAAACTTTTTTTGTTCAAATTTACACTTTTATAATATTATGGTTAAATACAAAAAGTCAGTTCTTATGGCCAGCATCCATCAGACGTAACAGGTAACTCCTGTATTACGGGGGAAAGTTCGGTGTGAATCCGGCGCTGTCCCGCAGCTGTGAAGAGATAAACACAATTGTTTTCTCTGAGTCAGAACGCCCACTGACGTAATTTCCAAGCAAACACCTATCTGCGAGGCACAGATAATGGATAGATTCAAAAAATTTTGTCAGCATAGATATAGCAAAAGTCAAAAGTTGGCTGTGGCTTTGTTAGATAAATTCCTGGGCAATTGCTGTATTTATCAAAACTGAATTAAACAAAAAAAATCTTAGTAGGTGGCGTTTTTGTGCAACACACTAATGCACAATTTTCTCAATAAACTTGTGTAGCTAAATTTGCATACATAGCAATTTGCAAATAAATAGGGTTTGCTGTTAGGCATAAAAGTTTTGTTGTGGAGATAGGGAACAGGGAACAGTATCAGCTATCTGTCATCCCAAAATTCACACTTTTGATGGTACACCCTTCAAAAACCTTGCACCTACTTTCGGATTTATCAGCAACCCCTAAATAAAGTAGACATCCTCATTATCAACCTTGTGGGGTAAACATCTTGCTCGCCCTGGTGTACTCACTCCGATAGAATGTGATGTCTAAATCTCAGATAAAAAAGAGTTTATCTGTCAACTCTGCACAGAGATTACCAAAATTCAGCAACACTAATAAACCATTTCTAACTAACACATTTTATAACCCTAAATGCCTAAAATTTCTTGGCAATGCTGGAGCAATTTACTGATTCTGCACACAACTTATGCTATTTTGTCGTCAGGATATGTCATAGCCTCAGAATCAGAACCAGATATTGAACTCACTGTAATTGAAAAACTCTTAAATCAAAGAGTCTCTTCACCTCTACGCCGTGACGGTACAGTTGAAGATTCTACACGTCCTGTGTATGTAATTACCCAAGCAGAAATTGCAGCTAGAGGGGCGAGAACAGTTAAAGAAGCGCTACGATTTCTCCCCGGTATCTTAGGTGATGGAACAGTTGGTACAGGAGTTGGTGCATTAAGTGGTCAATTTATTCGCGGTTCTAACACCGGACAAGTTTTAATATTATTAGATGGTAGACCAATAAATAATTTAGGTTCTGGAGGTTTTGACCTTTCTGAAATTACCACCAACAATGTGGAACGAGTAGAAGTTTTACCCGGTGGTGGTTCTACTTTATATGGTTCCGATGCTATTGGGGGAGTCATTAACATTATTACTCGTCGTCCCACAGAAAGAATCACCACCGAAGCCGGAGTTACTCTAGGCGCGTATGGATTAAATCAGCAAACCATTCAAAATAGCGGAAGACAAGGAGATATATCTTGGGTTGTGGGTTATAACCGTACCCAGGCGCAGAATAATTTTCCTTTTTCCATTCCCGAAGCTAATTTTGCCGGAACCAGAGAAAACGATGATGTTCTGTTCAATAATTTTAACGTCAAATTAGAAGCAGATTTAGGGGATAGAAACACCTTAACTCTTTCTACATTATACTTAGGCAAAAATCAGGGCGTATCAGGAGGAGTACCCATTCCTGAACCTGAATTTGGTCAAGGATTTTTCAATTCCTTAACTAATAACAATCGTAAATATACAGACCAAGTTTTAGCTGACTTAACTTGGAACTCCCAGTTAGGACAAGGAAATGATTCTTTATTAACGGCGAAGATTTACACAGACTTTCTCAATACTCGCTTTGATAATCGTAGTGGCGCAATAACATCTCAAAGAAGATTTGAGACAAATCAAAGGTCTTACGGTCTTCAAGCCACACACAGTTGGCAATTAGCCGAGAATCAAATATTAGTTTATGGCTTTGATTACCGCACCGTAAATGTAGTGAATAACAGCTTCCAATTTGCCACAAATGTCAATACCAAAAATTATAATGATGGAATTAATCAAGGTGCAATCTTTGCCAGATATGAAACTAGTTTAACTTCTAATCTCAGTTTAAATTTAGGAGTCAGGCAAGACTTTAGCAGTTTAGTTAATGGTTCTTTTACATCGCCATCTGTAGGCACAAAACTAAAACTATCTGACTCCACTACACTCCGGGCTAACTATATCAGAAATTTTCGAGCGCCAACTATTGCTAACTTATTTAACAATAATCCTACTAATATTGGTAATCCAGAACTTAAACCAGAAAAAGGTGATAGTTATGATATTGGAATTGACCAAAAACTCGGTGACGTTGGTTTACTAAGATTAACATTTTTTCAGAATCGAGTATCAGACACCATCGTTTTTACAAGACTCACTCCCCCTGTAAATGGCAATACAGGTACTTTTGAAAATATCGGATTAGTTCGCACCAGAGGAATTGAAGCTGCTTTAAATGTGCAACTAGCCAAGAATATTTTTGCCTTTGCCAATTATACCCTAAATGATCCGCAGATTTTAGAAAGTAGTAATCTTGCGGAAGTAGGTAAAGAGTTGCGGTTTGCAGGTGCAAATAGTTTAAATGCGGGAATATCATATCAAAATGCTCAAGGTGTATATTTAGGATTTCTCATGCATTCCCTCAGTGGATATCCGACAAATAATACTAACACAGAATTTTTATCTGGTTATACCACCTTTGATACTAAACTGCGAATTTCTCTGAGTGATAACCTTGTATTTAGTGGTAGTGTAGATAATATTTTTAACCAACGCTATCAACTTTTTCCAGGTTTCCCCGATGCAGGTAGAGTTTTTCAATTTGGTGTGAGTGCGACATTCTGAAAAATTTCGTAACAATTAGCAAAAACCATGACACAATTTAATCCTTGGGTAACACCATTAAATTTGATGACAACGGAACCTCTGCTTTCAGGAGGTAGAGTTGAGTATGAAGATTTTCCAGCCGATAGTGATGTTTTAGCATCATTGCTTTACACCTTATTTCAGAAAAATTGGTATCAGGTAGGAGTAGGTCACGTTGCCCAAGGTGGTGTTTTAGAATTAGAATTTACTGCTGCACCTAAATTGTGTATTCTTTACGATGGTTATTTAACGGTAGCGGCTGAAGGTTGGCATTTACACTTATGTATTGAAGCGAGTTTAGGGGGACCAGAGTGTAAAACCCCATTGGAATTAAGAAAACAGCGTCAAGTTAGTCGGGCTGCATTTTATCGCCGATTTAATGCAGAAGGGAATCCCAGAAGTTGGGGAATTAAATTTTGGAATGGTGCAAATGTAGAGGTGATGACTATATTTTTACCTAATCCTTTCGTGGAAGATGAGAATTTATTACCAGAGGGTAAACCTAATTTAGATAAGTTAGTACTTTATCAACAATTGCGAGAAATATATGTTTTAGGAAATCAGCCCATACCATTTACTAGCAATCCTTTAAAGCGTTCTTATATTTCGGTTTGTACTTCTGGGCGTTGTCTTCCTTCTCGGAAGTGGGAACCTACATTTGAGGCTTTAAAATCAGCAGTGGAAAAAGCTGGTTTAGATATTGAAGTTAGAACCTCTGGCTGTTTGGAAGTTTGTAAATTAGGTCCAGTGGTATTTAATTCGGAGGATAGGAGTTGGTACACTCGCGTTACTCCTGATGTGGCTAAAAATATTGTTGAGG
The DNA here is from genome assembly GCF_034931045.1 of Nodularia sp. UHCC 0506. Taxonomy (NCBI): domain Bacteria; kingdom Bacillati; phylum Cyanobacteriota; class Cyanophyceae; order Nostocales; family Nodulariaceae; genus Nodularia; species Nodularia sp. UHCC 0506. The sequence goes on along the minus strand of NZ_JAYGHH010000036.1, from coordinate 24,088 downwards.
AACATTTAGCAAAGGGTAATAAAGTCAAAGAACATTCCTATCCTCCAGAGTAAATCTTTGTTTGTAGTAAGGACTTTAGTCCTTTCTAAAACCACCAAAGTCCTAACTACGAACCAGAAAAGCAGTAACTAAACATGATATTAATAAAAATTCATCAACGTAAAAGCAACATTTTTTTCTGTCTATTAATCTTAGTTGCTACCTTAACTATCGCTTGTAACAATACAATTCCCCCAGGTAGCAGCGCCTGTACTCAAGAATATAATCCTAATATTGATTATTTTCCGGCAAAAGTTAGCGTTAATTATGCCACAGGTTTTAATGTAGAATATCATAAACACTATAAAATCGTCACAGTTAAAAATCCTTGGCGGAATGCTAATACAGGTTTTCAATATGTTTTAGTGCAGTGTGGCGCACCAGTACCCCCGGATTTTCCAGAAACGCAAGTAATCACAATACCTGTAAATTCTGTTATCACTCTTTCGACTACTCATTTACCCCATTTAGCTAAGTTAGGAGTAGTGGATAAACTTATCGGGGTGAGTGATGTGAAACAAGTAAATACGGCTGAAGTGATTTCCAGAATTAAAACCGGAAAAGTTACAGAGGTGGGGAGAAATAATAATGTTAATATTGAGCAAATATTAGATTTAAATCCCGACTTAATTACAACTTATGCTGTGGGTAATTCACAAACAGATAGTTATCCGCAATTAGTAGATGCTGGTTTGAAAGTGGCCATAAATGCAGAATATATGGAAAATTCACCCCTGGGAAGAACTGAGTGGATGAAATTTACATCTGTGTTTTTTAATCAAGAAGAAATAGCCGAAAAAGTATTTAGGGAAATTGCGAGTAAATATGAAGAAATTGCTCAACAAACTAGGTCTATAAGCAAACGTCCTAGCGTATTTGTGGGATTTAACTTTAAAGGTACTTGGTATATGCCAGGAGGTAATAGTTATGTCGCTAAGTATCTTAATGATGCTGGTGCAAATTATCTGTGGAGTGATGATAACACTTCGGGGAGTCTACCCCTATCCTTTGAGGTTATTTTAGAACGTGCTGCTAATGCTGACTATTGGCTGAATTTTAGTCAATCTTGGCAGAATGTACAAGATATTTTGAAAGCGGATAATCGCTATGGTGATTTTCAAGCTGTAAAAATTGGCAATCTTTATAATAATGATGCCAGATTAAACGAATATCAAGGTAATGATTATTGGGAAGGTGGTATTAGTAACCCTGATTTAGTTTTAGCTGATTTAATGAAAATATTTCATCCTGAATTATTACCCAATCATC
>NZ_JAYGHH010000036.1:4036-22475 GCF_034931045.1 Nodularia sp. UHCC 0506 | reverse complement strand
AACTATTTTATTACCGTAAATTAACTTAAATATACTCTCAAAAATAATTTCTCTGTGTCCTCTGCGTCTCTGTGGTTCGTTTTTATAAAAATTATGTTACTACGAAAATATAAATTCCATCTGAGATTATTTACTCGTCAACATCTAATTTTCTTGACTTTACTATCAGCCTTAATCTTCGCTTTTTTACTAAACTTAGGTTTCGGTTCAGTTCATATACCTATGAACGAAGTTTTTAGCATCTTACTAGGAGGAGAATCAGAAAAAGCCTCTTGGACAAATATTATTCTCAAGTTTCGTTTACCTAAAGCCCTAACAGCTACTTTAGCCGGAGCAGCTTTGGGAGTTAGTGGTTTACAAATGCAAACTTTATTTAGAAATGCTTTGGCTGGCCCCTTTGTATTAGGAATTAGTTCTGGCGCAAGTTTAGGAGTAGCGTTACTGGTTCTGACAACAGGTGCTACTGGTGCTGGTGCTTTAGGAATAATTGGCGACTTAAGTTTAGTTATAGCAGCTAGTTTAGGCGCAGGTTTAGCTTTAGGTTTGGTGTTAGTTGTGGCGCGTTGTGTTCAAGATACGATGCAATTGCTGATTTTAGGTTTACTGTTTGGCTATGCTACCAGTGCTTTAGTGAGTATTTTGCTGCAATTTAGTGAAACTAATAATATTCAAACTTACTTACAATGGACTTTTGGCAGTTTTGGGGGTGTGACTTGGACACAAATATTAGTTTTAGCACCTGTGGTGATTTTGGGGTTAGCTGTGGCTATTCCATTGTCGAAATCATTAAATGTGCTGTTGCTGGGTGAGTCCTATGCTATGAGTCTGGGGTTGGCTGTTGAACGTACTCGGTTTTGGTTGATTATGAGTGCTTCTATTTTAGCAGGGACTATTACGGCTTTTTGTGGGCCGATCGCTTTTTTGGGGGTTTCTGTTCCTCACCTTTGTCGGAGTTTGTTTAATACTTCTGACCATCGGGTTTTGGTTCCTGCTGTGACGATGATGGGGGCTATTTTGGCTGTGGTTGCAGATTTGGTTTCTCAGTTACCTGGGAATCAGTTGGTTTTACCTCTGAATTCGGTGACGGCTTTGATTGGGACTCCGGTTGTGAGTTGGTTGATTTTGCGGCGGCGGAGGGGGTAGGAGGAATGTTTCGCGCAAAGGCGCAAAGTCGCAAAGGTTAGGAGGTAAGATGGCAATGGCAGTCTGGTTTGTTGATTAGGGTTTCTAGTAGGGCGTTGAGAGTTGTGGCGGCTAGGAGTCCTCCGCCCAGGGTTCCTTCTATTGTTATGTAAGGTATGGGTTGTTGCATGAGTCTGCGTTTGGCTGCGGGGGCGTGGCTGAAGCCTATGGGTAAGCCGATGATGAGGGCGGGTTGGATTTTTTTCTGGTCTATGGCTTGGCAGATTTCTAACAGGACTGAGGGGGCGTAACCTATGACTAATATACTATTTTCGCTGATTTGGGTGAGTTTTTTTCGCCATTGCTGCTGTTGCCAAAATTCTGTTTCGGCTTCTGGGGCGGTGGTAATATGGGGGTTGTCTATTAAGGTGATGGTTTGACAGCCTAGATGGGTGAGTCTGGTTTGGTCTAAGGCTGCGGCGACGGTGGGGATATCTACGACGATTTTACACGCTGATTTGAGGCTTTCTCTACTGGCCGCGATCGCACCTTGACTGATTTTCACAAAGGATACTAAACTAACATCACCGCAGGCTAACACTAATTGGGCAATTAAATGTTGTTCGATTTCGGAACGTTGGGATAAGTCGGGTAAAATTCTCTGCAATGATTCGGTGAATGATTCTGCATGATGATGTACTTCTGCATCTAAGCCATTCCACAATTGATTGAGTTCTCCTATTCCTACTTGGGTTTCTACTTCTAAATGTTTGAGTTGCGATAGGACTTGGGCTTGCATGATTTGACAATGGCGATCGCGTCCGAGTAAATTCTCTAATGCTGAGGCTGTTTGTCGCAGTTGGGTTATTTGCTGCATCACAGCCCGATATTGTTGCTGGAGTTGTTCTATGAGGTTGTCTGTCTGTGGTTCGACTTCTAAAATGTGGCGAATATGGTTGAGTTGAAAGCCTTGGTTTTTTAAGGCGACGATGCGCTGCAATCTGATTATATCTTTATCTGTGTACAGGCGATAGTTACTAGGCGATCGCTTTGGTTGTGGTAATAGTCCTAATTGATGATAATGTCTCACCATGCGGGGTGTTATGCCTTCTCCTACTGCATCGGTAAGTTCTTTAATTGTTAAGAGCATATTCCTTGATTCAGTGTTTCTCTACTTTATACTTTATTTACCCAATAAAGATAATATCTTTCATCATCCACCCAAGCCTTTTCAAAACTTTGAATAGGCACTATCTGTAAATTATCACGATTTACGTTGAGTTTTTTATTTAAAATTAGCAATATTTTCTTGCTGTCTGCTTGAGTTGTGAATAAATCACTAATTTGTGCTAATATTTCAGGTTGTTCTACATCTTTGCGTCCTGCTTTAAAAAGTGTAAAACTGCCCATGTCTTGCAGTTCAGGATAATATAATTTTCGTCCGAGATAACCAGATATAGCCGCCATATTCGCATCTCGACTGGCGACAATAAATTCATCATTTAATTGGTTTCTTAGAATATAATTAGCCGTTTCCCGACTAGCTGAATATGGGATAATTAAGTCTTTGGTAAAACTAGCAATTCCTCCTATAACCTGCACATACAAAATGAGCATAAATGCTATATAATGCCATTTTTCACCCAGTTTAATTGTTTGTGATTTGAGAGAAAATTTATTGATTAAAAATCTAGACTCTGCATAGTAATTTCCTAGCCATAGCCCTGCTATCAGAATTAAATAAAGATGTCCAAAATGTCGGGGTTGACCTAAAAATCTCAAGTAGGTAAACGCTAGAATTATAGAGTTTCCGATAATGTAGAAAAATAATGCGAATGGTTTTTTAGATAATTTTATTCCAGTTACAGCTAAAATAAATAAAACAATGCAACCACAAACAATTAAATCTAGCCATCTTTTGTGTGTGGGAATTATAAGAAAATAGCTACCAAATAATCTGCCTAAACTTCTGAATACTTGACGCAAATCAAATTGATTTACCCATCCGTCATTTAATCCACCATGAAGATAACTATCTGCTGGAGGAGTAATAATGTAAACGGATAAAAGTAAAGTAAATATGATAATTCCTAAGCTTAAAAATAAATCGTATTTGTGGCTTTGATGAAAATATTGTTTTCGATGTTCGCTATCAAAACAAAATTCTACTAACAAAGTTAACAAAAAAGCAAATGATACTAACAAGGCATAAGCACTACTATTTGCCAATAAACCTAGTAAAATTGCTAAATAAATATAAGTTTTTTTTCTGGATGGAAAAACCGTACAAGCAGCAAAAATAAACAGCATACTAAAAGCATAATTTCTAGATATCAGCAGATACTCATTAAAAGGGAAGAAACCAAAGGAAAAGAGGAATTTCTGTTGGTAATTAAAGGGACTATATAAGCAAAAAATACTAACTGAAAAAATTGCTATGGCTAAATGAAAAAGTTGCATAAGCACGGGATTTTCGGCAATTCTTCTGAGAACTGCGAGACAAAAATACCACAGCACTGGATGTCCTTCATAATGAATATTGGCAATTAAATCTCCAAAGGATTCGCTATCTCTAACAATTAGCCAGGGGTTGAGTTCATCTCGCCACATGGAATGGTTGAGAATACCTATTAAACCGAGAGTAGAAAAAATAATTATAATCAACCAAGGTGATTTAAAAGTGATGGCTTTTTTGATGAACATTGTTAGTTTGGGTGATGTGAATAAGGTTTTTTAACGCAGAGGTGCGCGGAGAGGTTTAGGGTGAGGGCTTGACATTGACAGTAATGTTAAGGTTTAGGGTGAGGGGGTAATGATTTAGGCAATTTTTATGCTCTACCCTCAGCGTTTTAGAGAATTTACTCAGGAACATTCTGATACTTTAGCAGCTTTGGTTTGTGGAATGCTGTTGTTTTTGGGTTGGTTGGCTTTACAGATTGATTGGTTGGGATGGGCTTTGCTGTTTTTACCTGCTGCTTATGTGATTGGTGGTTATGACAGCGCCCGTGAAGGTTTGACTACTTTGATTAAGGAAAAGGAATTAGATGTCGATTTGCTGATGATTGTGGCGGCGCTTGGTGCTGCTAGTCTGGGTTTATGGCGCAGGGAGTATCACCTGATTATTGATGGGGCAATTTTGATTCTCATTTTTGCCATTAGTGGGGCTTTGGAAGGTTACGCGATGCGGCGCACTGAACGCAGTATCAAGGGTTTGATGAGTTTGACTCCAGATACAGCGAGGGTTTTACTGGGGGGAGAGGAAGAAATGCTGCCCATTACTCAGCTAAAGGTGGGTGATGAAATTATTGTGAAACCCGGTGAGTTGATTCCTACTGATGGGTTGATTATCTCTGGTTATAGTACTCTAAATCAAGCCGCAATTACAGGTGAGTCTTTACCTATAGAAAAGACTGTAGGAGATGAGGTTTTTGCAGGGACGCTAAACGGTTTTGGGGCGTTGAAACTTCAGGTACATAAACCAGCTTCTAGTAGTTTAATTCAGCGTGTGATTCGATTGGTGGAACAAGCACAAACGGAAGCACCTCCTTCTCAACAATTTATTGAACGATTTGAACGCATATATGCACGGGTAATTGTGGTGTCTGGTTTATTGTTGGTATTGTTACCGCCTTTTATCTGGGGTTGGACTTGGGAAGTGACAATTTATCGGGCGTTGACTTTTTTGGTTGTGGCTTCTCCCTGTGCGCTGATGGCAGCAATTATGCCTACACTGTTATCAGGAATTGCGAATGGGGCGCGACAGGGGATTTTATTTAAGAATGGGGCGCAGTTGGAAAAGATTGGTAAAGTTCGCGCGATCGCCTTTGATAAAACTGGTACTCTAACCACAGGTAATGTCCAAGTATGTCAAGTAATTTCTAGTAGTGAATATTCGGAGAATGAAGTATTAAAAGCCGCAGCCGCTTTGGAATCTTGCTCAGAACATCCCATAGGTAAAGCCATTGTCCAGGCCGCTGGGACAGACTGGGTACGTGGGGTTGATGTCCAAGCTATACCAGGACAGGGAATTGTCGGCTTTGTGAATAATGCACAGGTGTTTGTGGGGAATACCGCTTTTATCAAGCAATATGTTACCCAGTTGTCAGAGGAGTTACAAAAATCGGCGCAGTCTTTGGAAAATGAAGGTAAAACGGTGGTTTGGGTCGCAAAGAACCCGCAAGCTGAGAAGGGAATAGTTGTTATGGGTGCGATCGCCATTTCCGATATGCTCAGAATAGAAGCCAAAGCCATGATTAGCCGCTTGCGAAAATTGGGAGTTGAGCAAATTGTCATGATTACCGGCGATAATCAACGCACGGCTGACAGTGTAGCGCGAACTGTGGGTATTGACCGAGTTTATGCAGAACTCCTCCCTGAAGATAAGCTAGATGTCATCCGTAAGCTCCAGGAAGAGTATCAAACCGTAGCAATGGTGGGGGATGGAATTAATGATGCGCCAGCCTTGGCACAGGCTTCTGTAGGTATTGCTATGGGCATCGCTGGTAGTGATGTAGCCTTGGAAACAGCAGATATCGTATTAATGGCAGATAAGTTAGAGAAACTCGCCACAGCTATAGAATTAGGCAGGCGATCGCACTCTGTGGTTAAACAGAATATAGTTATAGCGTTAGGGTTTATTCTCTTGTTATTAATTGGTAACTTTTTAGGGAACATTAACCTCCCCATCGGCGTAATTGGTCATGAAGGTTCCACAGTCTTAGTGACACTCAGTGGTTTAAGGCTACTGAAAAATTAAATTGAATAGAATTCCGGGTTTTATCGGCAATCATGCGGACATGATATAAGCTAATGAAATTAGCTAAAAATTCCCTTTGCCAAGACAATTATTTACATTGATACTCAGGAGGAATAAAATGGGATTGAGTGATCAGGTGTTAAGTCCAAACAACAAGGCTATGGTTATAGATGATTGCTGCAAAATGATTGACCAGCAACTATCCACCAAATCAGGGATAAGTGGTATAGCCTTAAAAACAGCCTTTTCAGCCTTAAAGGGAGTAAAACCCGGATACATCCCCTACATTGTCGAACAGCTACTACCGCAGTTCTTGACAGCCCTTGACCCCCTCTGGAGTGAGGGTATAGAAAAGGGTGATCCCGTCGCCCATCTGATCGCCAGTCGTTCTGATACAGCAGATGCTATGCTGGGGATTACCGATGCTAGGGTTAAGCAAACAAAGCGCCAAATAGTCAAAGGAACCTATGAAAAATTCCGTGGTACTGCCAAAAAACACGTAGAAGAAGCCGTACCAGACTTAGCTAAAATAATCGAAAAATATACTAAAGTCTAATCGAAAAATTACGTAAGGCTTGCTGTTCGCATAGCGTACCGTTAGGCATAAAATCTTTGTCGTGGAGACAGGTAACAGTTGTGTAGGGTGTGTTATGCCATAGGCTAACGCACAATCCTACTGAATTAAAGACTTCCAAATAAAAAAATATCCCGTCGTTTTGAGAGCAGGGGAGCAGGGGGAGGAAAGGTCATTTTAGTTGCAGAAATTTGGAATCAACTTTTTTGTGGAGTTCTCTTAACAAAGTTAAATTTTTACAGATAAACCTCAATCGGCTTTACTGGCTGACCATCCGACCAAGATCCCATATTGAATTGTAACTCATCAGCCCTAGCACCAAAGCGGATGACTTGATCAAGTGCATACCAGATATAACGCCAGTTCAAGTTATTTTCTCTACCCACACCATCTAAAACCGATTCCGCCAAACAATCAGGGAAAAAGCTAGTATCTATAGTCGCCTGTTCATGATTAGCATACATTGGTTCATAGCCATGCTGGTCAGTAAAGGAAAGATACATTTTCTTGTAATTAGTGGCGATAAATTGGTTAAATGGTGTCACCCAATCTTGTTTAGGAATCACCGTATCCTCATTTCCGTGGAGAATAGCCAGAGGTACATTGAAACTAGCGCCAGTTTCTTGAATATTAACTTGGTCTTTAAAGCCTCCCACTTTATTAAGTATACTACGCACAAAAGCAGGAATATTAGAATCTGAGGCGGGAATTGGGTCAGCCACCACAATTTGTTTTGGTAACATATTCACAGGAACTTGATTTTGAGCGTAATAATTCCAGCTAAGGGCAAAAAGTCCACCAAGCGAATGACCAAATAAATAAGTATCGACATTTTGGGTAAATAGATTTACCTGTTGATAGGCATTTATGGCACTCTGAATAGCAGAATTTATCCAAGTTTGTGGACTGATAGGGAAGGGGTGCAGAATTTCTTCACTCAATTGCAGGATGGTTTTTAATAAACAGCCAGAAAATTCACAAAAACCACGTTGATAGTTAGGATAAATGACATAGTAACCTTGTTTTACCAGATGTTCTAAATGAGTGCTGTAAATTTCCGATGCACCCAAAGCAAAACCATGTAGATAAATCACCGCTTGGGGAATATGATCATTTTTGTAATAGGGTTGTTCGGGAATATAAATTTTTACATAAGTTCCTTGATTACATTCACCAAAAGTTTTGATTTGATAATTGGGTGATGTATAGATATTACTATAATCGGGTTTGGGAGGAGATTTAATATTCAGGTTTTTGGGTATGTTTTGCATAGATATGTGTGAGTGGGTAGTATAGTCCACCTTTTTTATCTTTCAAAAGGGTTATTCTGATGCAAACATTAACTAACAATATAATTTTTTATTTAAGTTTTTTCCTTTATTATACACTCAGATTGATTTTTTTTGAATCCAAAATGCAAAATGAAGAATGGAAATAATTTTGAATTGATATTGAAAGTAACCCTCAACCCAAGGATTTTATCCGGTTTACGGCGCGGTCTTCGTAAAACCTTTTTTATCTTTAGGATAAGGGATTTTTGCCTCTATTCACTCAATCGGGAATTTGAATCTCTCTGTCAACAGCTAATCAACCAGGATTGTTAGATATATTGGTATTTTTCTTGTCCTTTTTTTTGTCAGCATCCTTTTTAGGTTTTTTTACTTCTTTATTGCTCTTTTTTTCTTTAGACATAATGACTCTCCAATGTAGTGATAAATAAAGTAGCTACAGCGTCAGAAAACTCTTGTTTAAGAAAGATTCTTTTACAAAATTATTTGTTTTCAAAATCAAGAATCTTCAAGTTTTCTATTCAGCAATAATAGATATTTTATTAAATCGTAAGCTCTTACTATAGCAGTTATATATACTAAATAATTGTATATAAGTAAAACTCATTATTTTTATACTTAGCTGTTTTTTAGCTTTGAAGCTGAGTTGATACAGAATACCACCAGTTAAAAACGTGTAAAATAGCTGGCGATGGTGGCTGAATTTGGGTGAGGATGTCTCCCGCCTCGTGCCAAATGTTAGTAAACTGTGGGAACGCCAAGTTAAAAGATTGTCCTATGACTGCATTTTTATTAGAAGTTGGTACAGAAGAATTACCCGCAAGTTTTCTCAGTGATGCCATATTACAATGGCGATCGCGCATTCCCCAAAGTTTAGCAGCCAATAGTCTCAGCAGCGCGGCTGTGGAGGTTTACGGTACTCCCCGGCGGTTGGCAATTCTCATCACAGGTCTACCGTCCCAGCAACCAGACCGAGAAGAGGAAGTTAAGGGACCTCCCGCCCAAGCTGCTTTTAAGGATGGTCAGCCCACACCAGCCGCTACAGGGTTTGCTAAAAAGCAAGGTGTGGATATCGCCGCTTTGGAAATTCGCCCCACTGAGAAGGGGGATTTTGTCTTTGTCAAGAAAAGTATTCCCGGTCGTCCTGTGGCGGAAATTCTCACAGAACTAATTCCTGAGTGGATTTCGGGTTTGGAAGGAAAGCGGTTAATGCGCTGGGGTAATGGGGAGATGAAGTTTTCTCGCCCTATTCGCTGGCTAGTGGCTTTGTTAGATGATACAATTATGCCCATTGAATTGGTGAATGGATCTGAGACAATTACAAGCGATCGCATTACCTACGGTCATCGTGTCTTACATCCCGCAACTGTGACCATTCCTCAAGCTACAGATTACGTCAAGACCCTCAGCGATGCTTTTGTGATCGTTGACCCAGAAGCACGGGCTAATATTATCCAACGGGAAGTCCAAGCAGCAGCCGAAAAAGCCGGCGGATTTACTGTATTTTACCCCGATTTGTTAGCAGAAGTTACCAATCTGGTAGAATATCCTTCTGCTGTAGTCGGTAAATTTGAACCAGAATTTTTGCAGTTACCCACTGAGGTAATTACAGAAGTTATGGTGACACACCAGCGTTATTTTCCGGTATTTAAAGCGGCTGAAAGCAAAGAATTATTACCTAATTTTATCACAGTTTCTAATGGCGACCCCACGAAAGCAGATATTATTGCTGTGGGAAATGAAAGGGTAATTCGTGCCAGATTAGCTGATGGCAAATTCTTCTATAAAGCTGATTTAGCCAAACCTTTAGTCAGCTATTTACCGCAGTTAGAAACAGTCACATTCCAAGAAGAATTGGGTTCAGTTCGTGACAAAGTAGATAGAATAGTCACCATTGCTGATTACATTAGCCGACAACTAGAATTAGATCCAAACAAACGCGAAAAAACCGAACGAGCCGCTTTATTATGTAAAGCTGATTTGGTTTCGCAAATGGTGTATGAATTTCCAGAATTGCAAGGCATTATGGGCGAAAAATATGCTTTAGCCAGTGGGGAAGATGCCGAAGTCGCCAGCGCCATTGTGCAACATTATTTACCCACAGGTGCAGGTGATATTTTACCGGAAACTCTCACAGGTCAAATTGTCGGTTTAGCTGATAGATTAGATACTTTAGTCAGCATCTTTGGCTTGGGTTTAATTCCCACAGGTTCCTCAGACCCCTTTGCATTGCGTCGTGCGGCAAATGCGGTGGTTAATATTACTTGGTTTGCGAATTTGTCGATTAATTTAAATCAATTATTAAGGCAAATAGCTACAGATTTTGCGGCGAAATACCACAAAGAACAAGACAAATTAATTGCCGCTTTGCAAGAGTTTTTCTTACAACGGATTCGCACCTTACTACAAGACGAAAAGCAAATAGACTATGACCTAGTAAACGCCGTTTTGGGAGAGAATGACCCAGAATATACAGAACGGGCGTTACAGGATTTGCTAGATGTGCGCGATCGCGCCTTATATCTGCAACAAATCCGCAAAGATGGTACTCTAGATAAAATCTACGAAACTGTCAACCGTTCCACCAGACTAGCCGCCCAAGGTGATTTAGACTTCCAGCAGCTAGAACCCACAAGTTTAATTCAACCAGAACTATTCCAAAAGTCTTCTGAGCAAGCATTCTACAACGCCCTAGTAGAATTAGTACCACAAACTCAAGCAGCGAAACAAACCCGCAACTATCAACTATTGATAGCAGCATTGGCAAAAATCGCGCCCACCGTGGCTAACTTCTTTGATGGTGAAGACAGCGTTTTAGTCATGGACCCCAATCCAGATATTAAACGCAATCGGCTACACCTACTAGGATTATTGCGGAATCATGCCCGTGTGTTGGCTGATTTTGGTGCCATTGTCAAAAATTTGTAGCCCAATACCATTTGTTTCTCTCTTTCTTTGTGTACTTTGCGTCCTTTGTGGTATGCGCTTCGCGCACGCTAGGCGAACGTTCCTCATACAGAATTGGTATAAAGTCACAAAAAATTGGTGTAATTGTTGCCAATAAGCGTTAATATAATTAGTGCTTAACCAGGGAACTCTGCTACAGTCTATGCCTAGAGCTTCAGTAATTGGATTAGGAAAGTCCGGTGTTGCTACGGCGAGATTGTTGAAACGGGAAGGTTGGGAGGTAGTGCTAAGTGATAGTAACACCTCCTCTAGCCTCCTGAAACAACAACAAGAACTCGCGACTGAACAAATCACTGTGAAATTGGGGCATTCTCTTGATTTAAATGGCACTGATTTATCTGATTTAATTGTTGTTAGTCCTGGCGTACCTTGGGATATTCCCGTGTTAGTCAAGGCGCGAGAATTAGGTATTGAAACTATCGGCGAAATGGAACTCGCTTGGCGATATTTACAAGCTTCCCCCTGGGTGGGTATTACTGGCACGAATGGTAAAACCACGACTACGGCTTTAATTGCCGCCATATTTCAAGCCGCCGGATTAAATGCCCCTGCCTGTGGTAATATTGGTTATGCTGCCTGTGAAGTTGCGCTATCTGAAAAACTACCAGATTGGGTAATAGCCGAAATTAGCAGTTATCAAATAGAGTCCTCAGTTACTCTCGCCCCCCGCATCGGCATTTGGACGACTTTTACACCAGACCATCTGGCACGTCATAAGACTTTAGAAAATTACTACAATATCAAAGCTAAGTTATTACATCAGTCCCATTTTCAAGTATTTAATGGTGATGACTCCTATTTAAATAAAATGGGTATTAGTCATTGGCCGGATGCTTATTGGACAAGTGTGAAAGGTGAAGATTTTTTAGTGAGTGAACAAGGCTTTTATATTAAAGATGGTTGGATTATAGAAAAATTAAAACCAACCTCTAAACCAGAAAAAGTTTTATCAGCCTCGGCTTTGCGAATGGTCGGAGAACATAACCTGCAAAATCTCTTAATGGCTGTTGCTGCGGCGCGGTTAGCAGAAATTGCACCTGATGCTATTGATACTGCAATTCGCAAATTTTCAGGTGTTCCCCATCGTTTAGAACATATTTGCACTTGGGAAGGAATTGATTTTATTAACGACAGTAAAGCCACTAATTATGATGCGGCTGAAGTCGGGTTAGTCTCTGTGAACAGTCCCGCGATTTTGATTGCTGGTGGGGAAGCTAAACCGGGTGATGATACTGGCTGGTTAACTAAAATTCAAGCCAAAGCTGCTGCGGTTTTATTAATTGGTAATGCAGCACCCGCATTTGCTCAACGTCTGCAAGCGGTGGGTTATACTAATTACGAAATTGTGGAAACGATGGCGAAGGCGGTTCCTCGGTCAGCAGCATTAGCGAAAGAATATCACGCGTCTGTGGTTTTGTTGTCTCCGGCTTGTGCGAGTTTTGACCAGTACCCTAATTTTGAGGCCAGGGGTGATGATTTTCGGAATTTGTGTCTGGCTGGGGTGGGGTGAAAGATTCACGCAGAGGCGCACCAGGCGCGGAGAGTAATAATTGACATGATTTTTGGTACAGTGGTAATAAACTACTAAATTTTTTCAATCCAAAGGCATCATTTTTATGAAAGTCCTGCATGGAACTTGGATACCAGATGCGTCTACTGATTTTATTCAGTCGGGGTCTTTTTATTTGTGGGTGGAAACTCCGGTTAGTCAGAAAAGCCGCAGTCATAGCCAAGGTATTCATCCCGGACATTTAGCTAAGGCGGAATTATCTAATTTTTTAACGCAGGAGTTGGGAATTAAAGCCACAGCGTCTCAATTGAATCAGTTGATTTCTCCGAAATATTTTGCTTTACCAACTACGAATAATCAACCTTTACCTTCGCCGGAGTTGGTTAAGTATCTGGAAGGGGAAATTCCTGAAGATTATGAGGAGTTTCAATATTGGCAGGTTGATTGCTATGAAACGGTCATCTATACTAAGGCTGAAAAAGCGATAAATGTAATTAAGTTTCTCAATGATATTCATTTTTTAGCCCTATATAATTCTGGGGATATTCAACTTGGTTCTGATTTACTGTTTTGGTATCACTACACTCAAGCTTTTAAAGCAGTAATTCTAAAAGACCAATATATTCCAGCGCTGGAATATCGGCAGTTAGCAGCTGCAACAACGAAGAAAAAAGGCAAACCATCAACTTCACAGCCTTTTGAGATTTACGCTAATTGGGAAATAATTTCTGAACAATACGAAAGTAATATTCAAAAGTATATTGACTATATGCCACCAATTTGTGTGGCAGGTGCGGCAAAATTAAGTGATAGTATTGAGTTCTTTAATCAGGAAACTTTATTACGTCACTTTTCTGAATCTGTACTGAATGATTTAGTTATACATACACCTTCGACAGCAGCTTTTGATAAGCAAATCTCAGATTCTCTAATTGATTATTGTCTTTATCCCCAACGCCATAACCCACTCACAAGTCATGCTGCTTTAGAAGAATATAAACAATGGCAAGGGTGGAAAAATAAAATTACCCGCACTCAATCAGACTCACCTTTCTATCTCTGCTTTCAACTGCATTCTCCTACTAGCGAAGAAATAGAGAATTGGCAGATGCAATTTTTGGTAGCCAGTAAACAAGACCCTTCTTTAAAGTTGGATTTAGCTGATTACTGGAACATGAATAAAACAGCTAAAACTGCTGTACAGAAGAATTTTGGTAAAAACTTTGAAACTAATTTGTTGCTAAATCTCGGTTACGCAGCGCGAATGTACCCTCAATTATGGCAAGGGTTAGAAACAGACCAGCCGACAGGAATGCAACTGACTTTAGATGCGGCGTTTGATTTTCTCAAAGAAAGTGCTTGGTTGTTAGAAGATGCAGGTTTTAAAGTCATTGTACCTGCTTGGTATACTCCTGCTGGTCGCCGTCGTGCCAAAGTTCGCCTCAAAGCATCTGGTAAGAAACTCGCCCCAACTAAAGGGGAAACAAAAAGCTATTTTGGTTTAGATTCCCTGGTAGAGTATCAATATGAATTAGCCATTGGGGAACAAGTTGTGACTCCCCAAGAATGGGAACAATTAATTAATGCTAAATCTCCTCTAGTGCATTTTCGCGGTCAGTGGATGGAATTAGACCGGGATAAAATGCAGCAGTTACTGGAATTTTGGGAGTCTCACGGTGATGAACAACCCCAAATGAATTTGTTGGAGTTTTTACAACGCAGTGCCGAAGTTGGGGAAGAGTGGGAAATTGAACATGATGAAGTGCTATCGGAGATGATAGCGAAGTTGCAAGATAAAAGCCAATTGGAACCAATTTCTGAAACGTTAAATCTGCAAGGCACTTTACGCGAGTACCAAAAGCGGGGTGTGGCTTGGTTGGAATATCTAGAACGCTTGGGTTTAAATGGCTGTTTAGCAGATGATATGGGTTTAGGTAAGTCGGTACAGGTAATTGCTAGACTTGTGCAGGAAAAGGATGCAGTGGAGTCTGTTTTACCGACTTTATTAATTGCGCCGACTTCCGTTGTGGGTAATTGGCAAAAGGAAATTGCTAAGTTTGCACCCCATTTAAAAAGTATGGTGCATCATGGTAGCGATCGCCTCCAAAATTCTCCAGATTTTAAAGCCGCTTGTCAACAGCATGACGTAATTATTACCTCCTTCACTCTAGCCCGGAAGGATGAAAAGCTGTTCAATAGTGTGGAATGGCAACGTCTGGTTTTAGATGAGGCGCAAAATATCAAAAATCCCAAAGCTGCACAAACCAAAGCTATTCTCAAACTTTCGGCAAAACACCGACTCGCATTAACAGGAACGCCTGTAGAAAACAGACTGCTGGATTTATGGTCAATTTTTAATTTTCTCAATCCTGGTTATTTGGGTAAAGAAGCCCAGTTTCGCAAGTCTTTTGAAGTTCCCATTCAAAAAGATAATGACCGGGTAAAATCAATTACTCTGAAGAAATTGGTGGAACCGCTAATTTTACGCCGGGTGAAAACTGACCAATCGATTATTAATGATTTGCCGGATAAAGTTGAACAAAAACTCTATACTAATTTAACTAAAGAACAAGCATCACTGTATGAAGTTGTGGTGAAAGATGTTGAAGAGAAATTACAACAGACAGAAGGTATTCAACGCAAGGGATTGATACTTTCAACTTTGCTGAAATTAAAACAAATTTGTAATCATCCTGCCCAGTTCTTACAAGATAATAGCGCATTTTCCACCGAGCGATCGCACAAATTGAGCCGATTAGCAGAAATGGTAGATGAAGCGGTTGCCGAAGGTGAAAGTTTGCTGATATTTAGCCAGTTTACAGATGTTTGCGAAAGAGTGGAAAAGCATCTTAAACATAGTCTGCACTGCAATACATACTACCTACATGGTGGCACAAGTCGCAAACGTCGGGAACAGATGATTACTGAATTTCAAGACCCGGATACGGAACCATCTGTATTTATCCTTTCTCTGAAAGCTGGTGGTGTGGGTATTACTCTGACAAAAGCCAATCATGTTTTTCATTTTGACAGGTGGTGGAATCCAGCCGTTGAGGATCAAGCAACCGACCGGGCTTTTCGCATTGGTCAAAAAAAGAATGTGTTTGTGCATAAATTCGTGACTATTGGAACTTTGGAAGAGAGAATTGACCAAATGATTGAGGATAAGAAAAAACTCTCTTCTTCTGTGGTTGGTAGTGATGAATCTTGGTTGACAGAGTTAAATAATGAAGCTTTTAAGCAATTGATAGCTTTGAATAAAAGTGCAATTTTAGAGTAAATTCAACATATAGCAATCCTATTTTTCTCCACCTCTGCGTTCTCTGCGTCTCTGTGGTTTGTTTATTTGAATAATTGATTTTTTACAAGTCCCTTCATCCCTGATAGAGATTTTAATGTTTTGTAAAGTGTAGCGAAAATAGTAGATGATAGTATCATAGAGTGATATTATTAAAATGAACCTTAACAGTAAACAGCAAAGCATACTTAATGCTATTTTTGAGAACCCTGTTAGAGCCAATATTCCTTGGAATGATATCGAGTCCATGCTAATTGCACTAGGAACAGAGGTATCAGAAGGGAAAGGATCACGGGTAAGATTTGCTCTTAATGGCATAAGAGCAACGTTTCATAGACCTCATCCTGAAAAAGAAACTGACAAAGGTGCAGTAAAATCAGTGCGGCGATTTTTAATGGAAGCGGAAGTAGTAAAAAATGATGAAGTATAAAGGATATGAAGCGATTGTAGAATTTGATGATGAAGCTGAAATTTTTCACGGTGAGATAGTTAATATCCGAGATGTAGTCACATTTCAGGGTGATAACGTGAAAGATTTAAAACAAGCTTTTGAAGATTCAATTGAGGATTATCTCGATTTTTGTAGAGAACGTGGTGAGGAGCCTGAAAAACCGTTTTCTGGCAAATTTGTAGTTAGAATTAAGCCCGAATTACATAAAGAAATTTCTATAAAAGCCAGAAAAGAAGGTAAAAGCCTTAATTCTTTGGTAGAAAATGCTTTACAGCAATTTGCGCGACTAACTGAAGTTTAGATTAAGCTATATTACCAGAGGTCTAATTTATGGCTAAATTTACTCGGACTTGGTGGGGCGATCGCTTTATTCAAGCGTTAGAAGAATTCACCGATGATAGCCGACTCCAACGAGGACGTTCTTACGCCCGTGGGGGTAAAGTCTTAAATTTTCAAATTGACAAAAATCACATTATTGCTCAAGTTAAAGGTTCAATTAATCCCTATTTTGGCGTTTATAAAGAACCAACTTATAATATCTCAATTGAAATTAAACCCATTGGTAAAACTAGCTGGAATGAAGCTATTCAAAAGCTGTCCTCTAAGGCTAGTGTGGTTTCTCGATTGTTGCTAAATGAAGTTCCTGAAAATATTGAGGATAATTTTGCTCATTTGGGACTAAATTTATTACCCCACAGTAGTAAAGATTTCATCAGTACAAAATGTTCTTGTCCAGATTATGCTAATCCCTGTAAGCATATCGCTGGAGTCTATTATTTAGTGGCTTCACAACTGGATGAAAACCCATTTTTGTTATTTGAATTACGGGGTTTATCTAAAGCCGAACTACAAACAAAGTTAGCTAATTCACCATTAGGTAAAGCCCTATCAGAATCCCTAAACTCTGAAGAAATTTCCCTAGAACCTGCTACATCCTTTTACACAAAACTAGAAAAAACATCTGTTGACCAAAAGCCCACTGCTAGAGAATTTTGGTTAGGTACAAAACGATTACCATCAACTATCGAAGTTCCTAATCAAAGCAGTGTATCAGCAATTTTGGTGAAGAAACAAGGAGATTTCCCGGCTTTTTGGCCAAAAGATAATTCTTTTATTCAAACAATGGAGGAGTTTTATCAACGGGTGAAAACAAAAAACCAGAAATTACTTTAAGTTTTTTTAAATTATATTGCTAATGCCCGCTTTTGTAATTGTAATTCCACGCGATCGCCTGGCTGCGGTTCCATTACTTGTGTCGTCAAATTATTCTGATTTAGTAATGAATTAAACTCCTTAATACTTCCTTCAGCCTTCAAGAATTTTGTCAGCAAACCTTCAAAAATTACATCTCCACCCGCCGCAGTTGGTAGCATAACTTGTGGTTTTAACCACTGTGCAACTTCCAACGCACTCTTGCTACCTTTAATAACTGGCACACCTAAAGGTAGTGTAATATCAACAATTGGCGTAATCACCACATCCACCGGGGCAAACTTTTTCACTTCTAGGGAATGCGTCCCATGAGGTTCATAGTAAAGTGTTAAACCAGTGCTGACTTCTTTGAGCAAATAACCATTTTCTACCAAGTTATAACCCACTGTAGACCCAGGAACAGCAGTAATTTCTACTTGCTCATTTAAGTTAAAACTCTCACCATGAGCTAAAGATGTAACAGCAGTATAATCCAAACTCTGTAATAATTTCGCCGCATTGGGAGAACCCACAACTTTCATTTGATGGTCAAGCTGCTTCAGCGTTTCTGGATGAGCATGATCTTCCAAACCTTGAGACAGCAAAAGTAAATCAATATTCTCTGGTATGGGGCGTTCTTGTGGTCGAGAACCTTTGAAAAACCAATCCAAATTGCCAAAAGTTAAAGAACCCACTAGCCAAGGGTCAAGTAATATACGTTGGTTGCCAATTTCCAGTAGCCAACTATTGCTGTCAAACCAAGTTAAGTACATAACTAAATTAAAAATAACACCTGCCTTTATTATGGATGGGTTCACCTCTCATTTCCAGCTTATCGGAACCTATCCCACTAATACCAGCATGAAAATGCCTCATAACCCCTAGTATCCCTTAGTTATCGGGTTAATTAGAGCGTCGTTAACATGGCTAATTACGGACTATACCAGGGCTGTTTCGTTCCCTCCGAAGCTCACAATGTCAAGGGTTTCTGAACCGCGATCGCTGGTGTTGTAATGGCTTATACAGGTTTCTCTGAATTGGCAATGGCACTGAATATGCCCTCTAGCTCTTTACTGCTTTGTTGGTTGATTGTGCTAGGAGTTTATGTATGGAGAAAGCCTGCGCTTTAATTCGAGACTCACAAAACTATCAGGAAACTATCCCACTTATAATATTTTGTTGATCCAGATGCTAATTAGGGTTTGCTGTTCGCGTAGCGTGCCGTTAGGCATATAAATTATCTGTGGAGATTAGGGAACAGGGAACAGTTTCAAGAGTTTA
>NZ_JAYGHH010000036.1:0-3936 GCF_034931045.1 Nodularia sp. UHCC 0506 | reverse complement strand
AGATTTCTTCAGCCAGCCCTAATTAAACCGCTCACATGAATTTTCTACATTAGACAAAAACTGGAACGTAGTACGGAAAAGTCGAGTCTTAGAAACTGGAAGCCCTAGAAGTCATTCTGGCAATTCCACGCCTTCAAGAGTGCGAAAATGTGACAGGTAGTGTAGGAGAAAAACGTGAAAAAAGCTGTTCTTGCCAAAATACTCATTTCATCACTCAGTTGCTTAACTGTATTTGTCCCCAATCAAGCTTCTGCTCAGTTTTTACCACAACCTTGGGTTTCTGTGGGTGAAAAAGATGGTGATGTTACTTATGCTGTAGGAGTTAGAGCTTTAGATTTTGGGGTTGAGGTAGGAGTTGGACCAGATGGGTCTGTGGGTGCTGATGTTTTAAAATTTCTGAGTTTGCCAGTGATTTCACCCTATGTAGGAGTGGGCTGGTATTCAGAAGATCAGGGGGTGGCTTTTTCTGGTGGTGTTCAAGTAGGTGCTACCGATAATGTTTTTATAGGTGCTGGTTACAATTCTGTGCGCGGTTTCAACGGACAATTAGGAATTAAATTTTAATTTTTTAGTTACAAATTTAACCATTAAGCAATACCTCAGTTAGTCTTTTTAAACTCGGTGAGGTATTTTTTATGCGGTATAAATAACGAACAATCAATTAAGGCTAATACAGAATTTTATTTTTTTAACGAAAATGTTTCTTAAGATAGTAGTATAGGCAATGGTTACTCATTTTATTAATGAACAAACATGAGATTACTCTATAGTTAGTGTCTCATGACAAGCTACTACGCACCTTTGCAGTACACTGATAATTTTATTTAACAGGAATCTCCTTATGGAGCCAGGATTAAGGTTACTCACTCAATTGGTGATCGAGTTCACACCTGTGATTGTCACCCTCATCCAAAAGCGAACTGTAGAAAGTCTCACTACCAGTAACTCTCAATTTCCCCAAATAATTAAAGAATTCATCCAAACTGTAAATTTACCTCTGGAAAAAGATGGTGAGATTACAAAATTTGAGCAACAAAAAATTCTCCAACAAGAATTAGCTATTTACCAACGTGCAACACAGTTAAAAATAGCGACGCAAGCACGAGAAACTTCTCTAAAATTGCCAGAAATTTCCCAAATTTTTGATAACTGGCCTTTGAGACTGTATCCTTCACAAATTTTAAATTCTGGGACTAATTCTCAACGTACACCTCTGAAAATTTTTCTAGCTCCTCCACAAATTAACTTTGACCAATTTGACCAGAAAAATCAGAATAATTTCCAAATTGAGCTTAATTTGGCTGAAGGTTTACGAGAGTTTCTACACAAACATTACTCACTGCATAGTCCCATTCGACCCACGGAACTTTTAGCAGGTGCTTGGGATAGTAAACGGTTTCATAGTGAATCTAGTATCAAAGCTTTGTTTGGAATGTTAAAAACAGAGCCGATTTTGATTTTAGAATCAGAGCATGATGGGGATTATTTAAATTTCAGAATTGGTTATTGGGGTTTAGGTCAGGAAACTTATTACTATAAAACAATTTTTCGTTTACCTTATCGTGAAATTCTCCATGAATCTGCTATAAACCGGGCTTTAGAATGGAAGAAAGTTAGAGATGAACTCTTATCAATGGGGGAAGACATCGCAGAAATAAATGATTTAGGCAAAGATAATGTCTTGAATTTAGAAATTTTAGAAAAGGCGAAGAAATGGCAAGAAAAGGGTATTGATATTAGTCAATTATCGTTAAAATATCAAGTTAATGATCAGGATTTGGAACAACTTTGTCAGGTGTTAATTAACTGTCATTGTTTAGTTGCTGCTTGGGTCGCGGATGCTTATCACTTGGTTGATTATGATGTGCCGCCCTTATTACCAGAGGTGCTGCCTAGTTTACTAGAAGATACCTTTAACTTACAATCTGTACAGGAACTTTTGCGGGTATACGCTACAGGTTATCAAGAAGTTTACCAAGCTTTAGAAAATGAGCGTCGTTACTGGGTTCCTGAGTTGGCTTTGCAATTAGCTCAAAGTTTATCTCATTTACCTGACTCTTCTTGGGCGCAGTCTCAAGTTGATTACTCTATCAACAAATGGTTGGAATTACGTCAAGTGTCCCGACAGGAATTTATGAATCCTTTGGAGGCGATGCAATCAGCTATTCAGCTAGAAGACAAGGCATATTTGGAAAAGTTAAAAGAGTATTTTACAGCAGTAGAAAATAATGAAAGTCTTGCGGATGTAGATCAGCTTTTAGATGCGATCGCCGGAGGCGGGGCTTTGCCCATCGCAAGGCGTTCCGCAGAAATAGCACAACTCCAGCACCAACTTACCCTAGCATCTCCCTCTGCCAGTTATACCCTGACCGCACATTCGGGGAAAGTTACATCTGTGGCTATTAGTTCAGATGGTGAGGTTTTAGTCAGTGGGTGTGCAGACAAAACCATCAATATTTGGAATCTTGAGACTGGGAAACAAATTCGCACCCTCACGGGTAACGAAGGAGAAGTTTCATCTGTTGCAATTAGTCCTAATAATCAATTCTTGGCTGTTGGTAGTTGTGAACATCCCAAAAGTAATGTCAAAGTCTGGAATTTAAAAACGGGTAAACTACTGCATACCCTTCTAGGACATCAAAAACCAGTCAATGTAGTCACAATGAGCCACGATGGTCAAATTCTCGCCAGTGGGAGTCATAAAATCAAAATCTGGAATTTGCACACAGGCGATCGCATTTGTACACTTTGGCATTCCTTTGCTGTTCATGCTGTAGCTATTAGCCGGGACAGTAAAATCCTCGCCAGTGGTAGTGCTGATACCAAAATCAGACTCTGGAACCCACGCACCGGTGATCCTTTACGCACATTCGTGGGTCACTCAGATGAGGTGAAATCATTAGTAATTAGTCCTGATGGACAACTTCTTTTTAGTGCTAGTGCTGACAAAACTATTAAAATTTGGCAACTTTCTACAGGTGAACTTCTGCATACATTAAGTAATCACTCAGATGAAGTGAAATCATTAGTAATTAGTCCTGATGGCAAAATTCTTTTTAGTGGTAGTGCTGACAGAACTATCAAAATTTGGCAACTTTCTACAGGTGAAGTGATGCAAACTTTGACTGGACATTCAGGAACTGTAAATGCTATTTCTTTAAGTCCAGATGGTAAATTACTCGCCAGTGGTAGTGATGACAAAACTATCAAAATTTGGCAAATAGCTGCTGATTAAAGGCGGAACACCACCCTTGCTTGACCCTGTGGGTAAATTTTGCCCTCTGCTTACTAAGGTTATCGTTTGCCTGTTCTGCCCCCAAACTTGGGGGACTTTGAAAATTCTTGTTCCTCCATAATTGGGTATTAGGGGGTGATTCGTACACCGTAGTTTTACTAAGGAGAGGGACAGGTTTTGCGTAGCAGAATTAAGGTGAGGTTCTGTCAATCTTTGCGTTCTGAATAATCATCAGAAGACATGGGGTCTAATTCCCAGCGAGAATCATCACGCCGTTGTAAAATATCGTGGGTGTGGAGAAAAGCCTTGTCATTCATCGGTAATCCTACGGCTTCTCCTATTTCGTCAGTCACATTTTGATCAGGAGTTGGAGCCGTACCACCTACAGCTTCATCTCCTACAGTGTCCTCTTGTTGCCAATTAGCATCAACATCACCACCAGTAATTGCGGGACTGGTATGAGTGTATTCACGTCTTCTTTGTCTGAGCGATCGCCCTCCAATATTATACCCCGGCATATCTTTGACACCAGTACCATAAGATTCAGTAATTTCTGGAGCTAAATCATCAGGATTAATTTCTTCATTATGCTTATTTTCTAGCATAAATAATATTAATTATATTTACCCATCGATCATAACGTTGCCACATCAAAACCTTGTATCACCAAAGATGTATAACTTTAGTCATAAAAAAATCTT
>NZ_JAYGHH010000035.1:51210-57290 GCF_034931045.1 Nodularia sp. UHCC 0506 | reverse complement strand
AAGGATTTTTTGGGTTATTTTACTTGATTTAACTCATGAATTAGTATGTCAATTTTTAGTATTACAAGTTTTTCGTTTCAGTGCTAATTACTTTTTGTGTGCTTAATGTATCTTTAAATATTTCGGCTTTTACCTTGAGATACCTATCTCTGGACATATTTTGATAATGTATCAATTAAATTGTCCTAAATTTGGCTAACCTAAGCGTTTTTTCTCGCTTGTGAGAAATCTGGGTCTAGTAGTGCCGACGCTGCAAGCCACACAGCATCGTCTTTAGCTTCATTCCGTGGTGGCAACCGTCTATATGCCGTAAATTTATCAGCATCCAAAAATTCTGGATCTGCTCCTGCTTGTAAGAGAAGTTCAATCATTTTTAAATCAAGTCGGGTTGCGGCTTGTCCAAGTGCTGTCATTCCACTTGGTCCTCCAGCACCATTGAGCGTTTTGGTCGCTCCACAACGAAGTAACATTGCTGCTGTATCGTAGTCACCTTGTTCAACGCACCAGCGTAGTGGTGA
Organism: Nodularia sp. UHCC 0506; assembly: GCF_034931045.1. Classification (NCBI taxonomy): domain Bacteria; kingdom Bacillati; phylum Cyanobacteriota; class Cyanophyceae; order Nostocales; family Nodulariaceae; genus Nodularia; species Nodularia sp. UHCC 0506. The sequence continues at coordinate 56,772 of NZ_JAYGHH010000035.1, read as the reverse complement.
GTCACCCTCGCTGCCAACAACGTTCGGATCTGCACCAGCCGCAAGCAACAAGCGAACAGCTTCTATTTGCTCACGGAAAAGTGCCATCAGTAGTGGTGTGGAATCATGATTAGCATCCCAAGTATCAACGGCTGCACCATGCCGAAGCAACAGAACTAGAGTTTCAATTGCACCACCATCTTCAAGTTGCTCAATTGCTTCATGTAACGGTGTCCATCCTGGAGATTCCGAGCGAAGACTGTTTGGATCAGCTCCGTGTGACAGCAATTCGGCAATGCGGTATAGATTCTGGTTTTCGATCGCTTCAAAGAGATCCATTAACATAATTTATTTATCTGCCATTGGGTGACCTGGTGTACAGTTGACCTTTTCAAGAGCCAAACAATGTTGGAGTCCACTTCTCAATTCGTTTATAGCTTTCTCATGAACTTCATCAGGTATACCACCAAAGCACTTATCCTGAATAAGTTGTCTGAGACGCATACATTCCTGAACTGCCCGAATGCGTTCGCGAATCTTCGAGCATGGTCGCTTGTCTAGCTTTTTTTTACTTACTTTGCTGGGGCTACAGCTTTCACCCGGAATCTTGTTACAAACATTGTGCATCTTTTCTTGCAACTGATCAAGTACCGAATTCTCGCACGTTTGGTGTGGATGACGTCGAGGCAAAGGCGGCACAGAGTTAGGTTGAGGTTGCTCTGTTTGATTTTTAAACCGATTCCGACCAGTTCTTGGGTCAATTTGATCATTTGCCGTTGGTAGGGGGTTCAATAGTCCCCCAGGTATTACAAGCGGAATAATCCAGGGTGCAAATTTAATGGCTGGGGCTAAAGCAGGGGGAATGCCAGTAGGTGGGGGTAATACTGGAGGCGGTGCAACTGGAGGCGGTGCAATTACCTGTTGTTGTTGTACCACTTCACTTGCTTGGGTTACTTTATTCTCTTGAGCAGATTTATCACTGTACTCAGCTAGTAAATCTTTAGCTGATTGACCCGCGCCCACTCTTTGTGCTACTGCATCTGCGTGCCGCTCATACTTATCACCTACCTGACCCACACTACCAACTAGTTGTACTCTACCTGACTGTTGTTGCACTACATGGGCGGCTTCATGGGCTGCTAATTCTAAACTCGGTTGCTCCTTAAAAGCAATCTGATTACCACTAGCATAAGCTGCTGCGCCCATCTTTTGACTGGCTTTTGCCGCTTTCCCACCGATGTATGCTTGTACATGAGACAGGTCAACCCCAAATGAATGCTGAATTTGATTGAGGTGAGGTAGTTTTGTAGCTGAACCATCAAACCCTGTTGCAGCTATCTGTTGCATTGATGCTGAAGTTCTTGTCCCATCTTCTTTAAGCTGCAAGTCTTCAGAACCAATATTCTGTTCTTCTTCAGTTTCTGGTGATTCACACGCAGCACACTTCATCTGTACATTTTCAACTGGCTGCTGTGGTTCAGTGCCAGTGTCCTCTAGCTGCTGTCTCTGAAGTTGCGCTTGCCTTGTTTCTATGGCTCTGAGCATGATGTTATCTTTGAGCCATTCCTCCGCTTTTGGTGGCTTGACAGTATTTATCGGCTGTTCTGAGGCTTTGGCATTTCTCTGTTGATAAGGGTTTGTCCAAGAGCTTGCTTGGTTCAAATAACTGCTTTTCTTGGGAGCCGCATTGTTCCCAAAAGATGACTTTTGTACTTTGTGGCGAGACATACGCGAGTTATTGTAATAATGTTATTAACCTGATTGTAACTAATTTAACCTTTTGACTGATTTTTGCCAAGCACGTAGAAAAATTTTGACTTAACCGGCTCTTAATCAACATCCTAGTAATGAATATGACTTTGAACAACGACTGGTACACCGCTAATTATCAATATTTGCTAAAGGTAATTTTTTTAGTACACAAAACTCTAGAAAATGCCATTGAAAGCCAAGAACATCAACCACTAAAAGATATTTCGCCATCTATCAACTTTGGGATGTCTGCACCTTCCGCTTTAGAGCAGCTTTGTACCATTTTTCAACTCACAGAATTTGAGCGAAATGTATTGTTGTTGTGTGCCGCTATGGAAATCGATTATTCCTTCGGTTCTCTGTGCGGTCAGGTGTTAGGAGATATGCAAGTCGCTTACCCCTCAATAAGTTTGGCAATGAAAGTTTTACCCGCAACAGACTGGAGTGCTTGGACTGTTGATGCTCCTTTACGTCATTGGCAATTAATCCAAATTCAAGGCGGCATAACTCATACCCAAAATCCGTTACGAATTGATGAGCGCATATTTCATTATCTTCTAGGTTTACAATCTCAAGATGAGCGTCTTAAAGGCATAATTTCACCAATTAATCCAGTTGATTTTTTAGTTCCCTCTCACGAGAAAATAGCCCAAAAAGTGGCAGCAATTTGGACTGAGGGTAAAAAAGGGAAACATTTCCCGATTGTGCAGTTATATGGCGATGATTTTAGTAGTATGCAAGCTATTTCTGCGGCTGCTAGTTCCATGTTAGGTCTACAAGTTTTTGCGATATCGCCAATACATCTTCCCCAAGATATTCATGAGTTAAATAACATCCTCCTGCTTTGGGAAAGAGAGGCAATATTAACTAATTCAGTCTTGTTAATTGATAGTGAAGGTGATGAATTAGAAAAAGCACAACAGAATGTTATTTTCAAAATTATTGATAAAATTAACAGCTTACTAATTATCATTAGCCGCGAGAGAATAGGGCAAAGGCAGCGTCCTTTAATCTGCCTAGAAGTTCATCGCCCAACTAGAAATGAGCAAAGCGCCCTCTGGGAAAGTTCTTTGGGAGAATTAGCAAATCATAATAAAGACATCAATAATCTTCTCGTAAGTCAGTTTAATCTAAATGCACCGACAATTGATGCTGTGTGTACTGAAGTTCGGGGAAAATTAGTAGAGGCTAGGGGAGAAATTGGTGATATTCAAAATCTATTATGGGATACTTGCCGCGCTCAAGCACGTCTGGGTTTAGATGATCTAGCCCAACAGATTCCTGCTAAAGCTACTTGGGATGATTTAGTCTTTACTAAGACGCAAAAACAAATTTTGCAAAGTATTGCTGGACACCTTCGCCAACGTATCCAAGTTTATGAAAAGTGGGGATTTGCTAGTGCTTCTCGACGGGGTTTAGGTATTAGTGCTTTGTTTGCTGGGGCTAGCGGCACTGGGAAAACTACATCTGCGGAAGTGTTAGCTAATGAACTTCGCCTAGATTTATACCGAATTGACCTCAGTGCTGTGGCGAGTAAGTATATCGGTGAGACGGAAAAAAATCTGCGACGGATTTTTGATGCAGCAGATGCAGGGGCGGCGATTTTGCTGTTTGATGAGGCTGATGCTTTATTTGGTAAGCGTTCTGAAGTTAAGGATGCACGCGATCGCTATGCGAATATGGAAGTCAGTTATTTACTCCAGAGAATGGAAGAATACCAAGGTTTAGCTATTCTCACCACTAATTTAAAAGATGCAATTGATCCGGCATTTATGAGGCGTATCCGCTTTTTTGTCAAATTTGATTTCCCCGATGCCAAGCAAAGAGAAGAAATTTGGCAGCAGATTTTCCCAAAAAATACCCCCACTAAGGATCTAAATTATACTCATTTAGGGCGGTTAAATTTAGCGGGTGGGAATATCCGCAATATTGCTTTGAATGCTGCCTTTATTGCTGCTGATAGCGGGGAATCGGTGATGATGAAGCATATTAAGCAATCTGCACAGATTGAATATATGAAGCTAGGAATGATGCTTACTGATGTAGAAACTAGAGGTTGGGTGTGATTTTTTGATGGAGTTACTTGACTAAAAAACAATTCCCATTCTCAATTTATTGCCACATCTCATCTTCAATCACCTTGTCACCCGTTAATATCAAACATAAAAATCGGCATAATTAGGCTAATTAGTCACAGAATTCTGCGCTGAATAAAACTACTTTTTCTTAGGAAAGTGTGAATTACGTTGTGGTGGTACATCATGTTGTAATTGTTGCCGTCCATTCGTAATAATCCGTAGCATATCCTTCAAATCTTGCTCGATACCTTCCAACACGCTATCAGCATATTCATCCGCGCCAGTTTCAATAGTTTGAGCTTGTGCGATCGCATTTTGTCGCAATTCATCCAACTCTTGTTGACAAGTACGACGCTTTTGATCAATTTCCATCAGAGTAGCTTGCATCATGGCCTCACACTCCTGCTGAACTTGTCTGCGTAACTGTTCAGCTTCCTGTTCAGCTTGTTTGATAATATCGCTTTCCGCTAAAATTTGCGCTCGTTTAGCTTGAGCGATTTCAATCACTTGCTGTCCATATTCTTCAGCTTCCAGCAAAACCTCATCCTTTTGTTGCAGGATAGTAGCTGCTTCCTGAAAAATCGTTGGTAACGAAATCCGAATAAAGTCGATTTGTTCAATTAGCTTGTCTTCATCTACTAGCGTGCGCCCAGTTAGAGGAACACGAAGACCATACAGAATTAAATCTTCTAAACGATTAAGTTCCTCCAGAATATCTACGCTTCCCTTTCCGGTGGGATATTCTTCACCAGTGGGATGGGTTCCGTTGTCATTGGGTTGGCTGTTGGAGGGGTGTGATTGTAGCATTTGTATATGTCTAGGGCAATTTGTTGGGGAACAAGATGGTCAATAGATCCGCCAAACCTTGCAATCTCTTTTACCACACTACTACTTAAAAAACTATACTCATTTGATGTGGCAAGAAAAACTGTTTCTATTTGAGTGGAAAGAGTGTTGTTAGTATGAGCCATTTGCAGCTCTACCTCAAAGTCAGAAATTGCCCGTAAGCCCCGCAATAACACCTGTGCTTGTCGTTTCTGGGCATAATTCACAGTCAAACCGTCAAAACTATCCACTTCCACGTTAGACAGATGTTTAGTAGTCAGCCGAATCTGATCTAGTCTTTCCTGCACGGTAAACAGAGGTATTTTGTGAGGATTTCGCAGTACAGCAACAATCACCTGCTCAAACAGCCGACTCCCACGCTGAATGATATCAAGATGACCTAAAGTAATAGGATCAAAGCTGCCAGGGTAAATAGCAATCACAAAATTTTATATGCACCAAAGCTACTTAAGTAAGTATAAGGCATTGAGTATCGAGTTTAGTTCCCTATTCCCCACTCTCAACAAAACCTGCTTTAATTGCTGTAACGCTAACAATGTATTTGAATAGGTAGTTTTGCATGGTATTGGATATTTCTACTTTGCCTTTAGCGTTTCAATTCACTTCTCCTGGCCCGGTTATCGTGGAGATAGGGCCAATAAGTATTCGCTGGTATGGCTTATTAATTGCCACAGCTGTGTTAATCGGTGTTAGCCTTTCTCAGTATCTAGCAAAACGCCGTCATGTTAACCCAGAATTGATCAGTGATTTATCAATTTGGCTAGTGATTGGGGCGATTCCCGCAGCTCGACTGTATTATGTTTTATTTGAATGGTCAGAATACTCCCAACGCCCAGAACGCATCATTGCTATTTGGCAAGGAGGTATTGCCATTCATGGAGCGATTATTGGTGGGACTTTAGCAGCA
>NZ_JAYGHH010000035.1:35873-51185 GCF_034931045.1 Nodularia sp. UHCC 0506 | reverse complement strand
ATCTTTGCCAAAGTTAATCAGATATCTTTTTGGCAACTGGCTGATTTAGTTGCTCCTTCGCTGATTTTAGGGCAAGCAATTGGACGGTGGGGAAATTTCTTTAACTCCGAAGCCTTTGGCCGTCCCACTGATTTACCTTGGAAGCTATATATTCCACCAGTAAACCGTCCTCCAGATTTAGCTAATTTTGAATACTTCCATCCCACATTCCTCTACGAATCGTTGTGGAATTTAATGGTATTTGCCTTGCTAATCACTTTATTTTTTCGCAGTATATCTGGCAAACCTCGCTTACGCTTAGGTACGCTATTTTTAACTTATTTGGTAGCCTACAGCTCAGGTCGTCTGTGGATTGAAGGTTTTCGTATTGATAGTTTAATGTTGGGGTCATTTCGTATCGCCCAAGTTGTAAGTTTAAGCGGTATTCTTGTAGGATTAGCTGGATTAGCTTGGCTTTACTTACTTAAACGCCCTTTACCTGATGTAGTTTCGCTACCGAGAGGGGATGAGGGAATGAGGGAATGAGGGATTTCCAATTAAAAAAATATTCTGTTGCTGAGGTAGGCAGGGGAGCAGGGAGCAGGGAGCAGGGAGCAGGGAGCAGGGAGCAGGGAGAAAACTTACTCATAACTTTCTTCACTCAGCACTTTACTAGCTATAAAAAATGCCCCAGAGTATTCTCTAGGGCTTAACCAGGGTGCATCTACCATTCACTTCTACGCAAAATCAAGAGTTAATCCGGAAGGTTAAGAGAACAATCTTTAAAAACATCTGTTGAGAACTTTTTATTTATGGAAAATTACGGTAAAAGTTTACAACAATTGGGATGTAAAACGATCTAAATATTATGTCTTCAGCAGTTTACATTGTGGGTGCAGGCCCAGGAGATCCCGATTTATTAACAGTCAAAGCCCAGAAAATACTGGCTGTTGCGGATGTAATTTTATTCGCTGATTCCTTAATTCCAGAAGAGATTTTGCATTTATGTCGAGAAGATGCAGAAATCATTCGGACGGCAAATAAAACTTTAGAGGAAATTATAGCGCTGATGGTGGCAAGGGTGCGATCGCATAAATCTGTGGTTCGTCTCCAAAATGGTGATCCTAGTCTTTATAGTGCTGTCCATGAGCAAATGCAACTTTTAGCCGAGGCCAATATTCCCTTTGAAATCATTCCAGGTATCAGCGCCTTTCAAGCCGCATCTGCCAAACTCAAAATAGAATTGACTGTCCCCGGCTTAGTTCAAACCATCATCCTCACCCGCATCAGTGGAAGGACAGAAGTCCCAGCTAGAGAAGAATTAGCCACCTTAGCCGCACATCAGGCTAGTCTTTGTCTTTATCTGAGTGCGCGTCACATTGAAAACGCTCAAGCTAAACTGCTAGAACATTACCCAGATGAAACCCCCATAGCGATTTGCTATCGCATCGGCTGGCCGGATGAAAAAATCATGGTTGTCCCCCTCAGCGAAATGGCAGAGTATACCCATAAAGAAAATCTAATTCGTACCACACTTTACCTAATTAGTCCAGCACTTTCACCAGTAAAAGGGCGATGTGCTACGCCTCACCAAAGGCGATCGCGATTATATCATCCTGAACATAGCCATATATTTCGCTCATCCCATCATGAGGAAATAGAGACTGGGTTCGATAAACTGAAATAAATCCACAAAAACGAAAACTTTGATTCAATATTATGCCTTTAATTAAAGTCCAAACTTCTGTATCCGCTCCCCAAAAAACCAATGTTGAGGCAATGCTGAAAAACTTATCCAGCAAATTAGCCAAACATCTGGGCAAACCTGAATCTTATGTAATGACGGCCTTTGAGGCAGGTATTCCCATGACCTTTGCTGGGACTACAGACCCCGTTTGCTATGTGGAAATTAAAAGTATCGGCACAATGCAACCAAACCAGACCAAAACCATGAGTCAGGACTTTTGCCAGCAGATTAACCAAAGTTTAGGCGTACCAGAAAATCGAATTTATATAGAATTTGCCGATGCTAAAGGTGCAATGTGGGGTTGGAATGGCTCAACCTTTGGTTAATTAATCAAAACTGATTGCCATGTCATGATAGTAATCCCCCTCCACTGGGAATAATAGATTATTACCCCTTTTCCATTGCGGTAAGGGGGATTTTTGTAAGTTTACAGTTAAACATCATAGTTGAACAGCAATGTCAAACTTTACGGGATACCAAATCAATTCCACTCTCCACGAAGGAATTCAAACTGTTATTTATCAAACACAAATACCAAAAACTCAACAACCAGTTATTCTCAAAGTCCTCAAAAATGAATATCCTACCCTAGAAGCTTTTACTCGCATAAAAAATGAGTATCAAATTCAACAAGGTTTAGACCATCCTCATATAGTTAAAGCTATCAGCCTAGAAACATTTAATAATCGTGTAGGATTATTACTAGAAGATTTTGGTGGACAGTCTTTAGCAAAACTACTAGAAGTAAGAAATTTCAATTTAGTTAATTATTTAAATATTGCTATTCAAATAACCCAGGGGTTAGATTATTTACATAAAAATCAAATCATTCATAAAGATATTAAACCCAGTAACATTATTATTAATTCCCAAACAGGTCTGGTTAAGATAACTGATTTCGGTATAGCTTCTCGTCTCAATAAAGAAAATCCCCAATTTACTAACCCCAACTGTGTTGAAGGTACACTTGCTTATATGTCTCCTGAACAAACCGGGAGAATGAATCGAATTCTTGACTATCGGAGTGATTTTTATTCTCTGGGTGTAACTTTATATGAAATACTCACTGGAAAAATCCCATTTTTTAGCCAAGACCCCTTAGAGATAGTTTACAGTCATATTGCTGTTACACCAACAAACCCACAGTTATTAAATTCACAGATACCTGACAATATTTCCGCTATTGTGATGAAGCTGATGGCAAAAAATGCCGAGGATAGATATCAAAGTGCGACGGGATTATTAGCAGATTTAGAGTTATCTCTTCACAATTTCAATCATCCTGATAAAATTATTAACTTTGTGCCAGGGCATTTAGACGTTTTAAGTCAGCTATTAATTCCACAAAAATTATATGGGCGTGATGAACAAATTAAGGAACTTTTAGCTGCATTTGAAAATGTGGCATCGGGAACAAGTGAAATAATGCTAGTATCTGGTTATTCTGGCATTGGTAAATCGGCATTGGTTAGTGAAGTTAATAAACCAATTACTCGCCAACAAGGTTATTTTATTTCTGGAAAATTCGACCAATTAAAACGCAATGTTCCCTATGCTCCTTTAATTAATGCTTTTGCTGATTTAATGCGCTGCTTATTAACAGAGGAAAATGAAAAATTAGCAGCATGGCGGAATAAAATTTCTACAGCTTTAGGAAGCAATGGACAAGTTATTATTGATGTCATTCCCGAAGTAGAATTAATTATTGGCAAACAGCCTGAATTGCCGCAGTTGGGAGCAACGGAATCGCAAAATCGTTTTCATCGTGTTTTTGAACAGTTTATTAAAGTCTTTACTAAAAAAGAACACCCATTAGTTATATTTTTAGATGATTTGCAATGGGCTGACTCTGCCACATTAAATTTAGTCCAAATATTAATGACGGATGTTAACAGCAAATATTTATTTTTAATCGGTGCATATAGAGATAATGAAGTAAGTTCAACACATCCCTTAATTCAAACAATAGCAGAAATTCAAAGTGCTGGCACAGTGGTTAATCATATTGTGTTGCAATCGTTGGATTTAGAGAATGTAATCCAGTTAGTTACTGAAACTCTCCAAGAAAGTAACTTTTTGGAAGAGGCTACTATAAAAATTAATCCCCAAATAATTGAATTTGCTGAATTAATTTGTCATAAAACAGGCGGAAATCCATTCTTTATTACACAACTGCTTCAGGTGCTTTATCAAGAAAAGCTCTTGCACTTTGACTTTATTAATACTAAATGGCAATGGAATTTAGCAGAAATTCAAGCAATTGGTATTATTGATAAAAATGTAGTTGAATTGGTTGCTAGTCGGCTGGAGAAGCTACCCAAACTTACCCAAGATGTTTTAAAGTTAGCAGCCTGTGTGGGTGACAGTTTTAGTTTAGATGTTTTATCAATCATTTATGAAAAATCATCTTTTTTAACTGCAAATGATTTGTACTCAGCTTTGCAAGCGGGCTTAATCTTGCCTTTAAGTGATACTTACCGTATTCCTTTAGTTTTTAATCAAGAAGAATCAGTTAATTTAAATTTTGATAGTTCACGGGTTGGTTATAAATTTTTACACGACAGAGTGCAACAAGCGGCTTATTCATTGATTCCTGAATCTCAGAAAAAACTGACTCATTTTAAAATAGGTCAGTTGCTATTAAAAAATACACCCCAGAAGGAAATAGAAACCAATATTTTTGATATTGCTAATCAATTAAATATCGGTATTGTTTACCTCAGTGACAATTCTGAAAAAACTGAATTATCTAGACTAAATTTAATAGCTGGATGTAAAGCAAAAGCTTCTACAGCTTACGCATCTGCGCTAAAATACTTGGAAACTGGGATAACACTTTTAAGTGAAGATGCTTGGCAAACTGAATATCAATTAACCATCGGTTTATATAATGGTGCAGCAGAGGTAGCTTATCTCAATGGTAACTTTGAGCAGATGCAGCAATGGACTGAAGTGGTTTTACAACAAGCGAAAAGTTTATTAGATAAAGTCAAAGTATATGAAGTAAAGATTATAGCTGATATAGTCCAAAGCAAACAATTAGAGGCTATTCAGACTGCTCTTTCAATTCTGCAATTATTAGGAATAAATTTTCCCAATGAACCAACATCTGCTGATATTCAACAAGGGATGGATAACATTGCTAGTGATTTAGCAGGTAAAGCGATCGCAGATTTAATTAACCTACCATTAATGACTGATCTTAACAAGATAGCGGCAATGAAAATCTTAATGGGAGTTCTTCCTGCGGCTTTTCAAACTGCTCCGGCAATGATGCCGATTATTGCCTGTGAAATGGTCAATTTATCTTTAAAATATGGTAATACAGCCGTCTCTGCTTATGGTTACAGTCTTTATGGCTTAATTCTGTGCGGTGTTCAAGGAGAAATTGATTCTGGCTATGATTTTGGTAAATTGGCTTTTAGTCTAGTATCCCAATTTAATGCTACAGAACTGAAAGCAAAAATTCTCACAGTCATTAGCGCTCATGTTTTGCATTGGAAAGAACATATTAAAGAAACATTTTTAACTGCTAAAACTGGCTACGCTTGCGGCTTGGAAACTGGAGATTTAGAATATGCTGGCTATTGTGGTTATATTTATCCTTATCATTCATTTTGGCTAGGTAAAGAAATTTGGGGGTTAGAAAAGGAATTTGTAGCTTACTGTAATTCACTCAAAAAAATTAAGCAACAAGTAGCTTTAACCTGGAATCAAATTTATTTACAAACAGTGATAAATTTAAAAACTAATCCTGAAAATATATCCTGTTTATTAGGAGACGCATATAATGAGCAAAATATGCTGCCTATTCACCAAAAATTTAACGACCTTTACACAATTAATCATTTATTTATTAATAAGCTCATGCTCTCTTATATGTTCGGAGAGTATCATCAAGCTATAGAAAATGCGGTGATGGCTGAAAAATCTCTAGGTGGAGTCACTGGGCTATTTGTTGTTCCTCTGTTTTATTTTTATGATTCTTTAACCCAACTAGCTATTTATCCTACTGCTGAAAAGTTTGAGCAACAGTCTATTCTGACAAAAGTAACAGCTAATCAAGAAAAAATGCAACTTTGGGCTACCCACGCCCCGACGAACCATTTACACAAATTTTATCTTGTGGAAGCTGAAAGATATCGAGTTTTGGGCGAAAAACTGGCAGCAATGGAATACTATGAAAATGCCATTGCTCAAGCACATGAAAATGGTTATCTCCAGGAAGAAGCCTTAGCTTATGAGTTAGGCGGATTATTTTATCAAGGTTTAGGCAAAGAATTAATTCATCAAACTTATATTACTAAAGCATATTATACATATATTCATTGGGGGGCGATCGCTAAAGTTAAACACTTGGAAGAAAAGTATCATTTCTTATTAGAACAAACAAGTAATAATAACAGTTCCAACTTCAAATCTGATATCACCTATATTGCCACTAACACTACTACCAGCAGTGGTTTTAGTGATGTTCTCGATTTTAATACATTTATCAAGCTTTCTCAAGCAATTACTAATGAAATTGTCTTAGAAAGTCTTTTGAGTAAGTTAATTAAAACTTTATTAGAAAATGCTGCTGCACAAAAAGCATTACTACTACTATATAAAGACAATCACCTTTATGTAGAAGCCTCCGGGACTGCGGTTGACGATGATGTAAAAGTTTTACAATCTATTCCTCTTGAAATTTACCAAGACTTACCCATTTCTGTAATCAATTATGTTTTGAGAACACAAAAAAGTATTGTCTTAAATGATGCAAGAATTGCAGAACCCTTTAATGTTGATAGCTATATTCAAAAATTTCAATCCCAATCAATTTTTTGTTTACCGATTATCCTTAAATCACAGCTTACAGGGATTATTTACCTAGAAAATCAGTTAACAGCAGGAGCTTTCCTTCCAGAAAGGGTAGAAGTATTAAAAGTTTTAGTTTCTCAAATTGCTATTGCTATAGAAAATGCCTGTTTATATGCTAGAGAGCAAGATAAATCTCGACAATTAGAACAATCTTTTAAAAATTTACAAGAAGCACAAATACAATTGATTCAAAGTGAAAAAATGTCTTCTTTAGGAAATTTAGTTGCGGGAATAGCACACGAAATTAATAACCCTCTTAATTTTATTTCAGTTAGTACTGGACAAGCAAAAGATGCTATAAATGATTTAGTAGCTTATCTGCGAATGTACCAAGAAAAATTCTCTAATCCTGGGACAGAGATTGTGGAAAAAGCCGAAGAAATAGATATAAATTACCTGATAGCAGATTTACCCAAAATCCTTGATAGTATGAAAATGGGTACGAAACGTATTCGTGATATCAGCACTTCTCTTCGGACTTTTTCTCGCGCTGACACTAAATCTAAATTATCAGCTAATCTCCACGAAGGTATTGATAGCACTTTGATGATTTTACAGATTCGCCTCCAAGCTAATTCTTATCGTCCGGCTATTAAAATTGTTAAAAATTATGGGGACATTCCCAAAATAAAATGCTATTTAGGGCAGTTAAATCAGGTATTCATGAATATTTTAGCAAATGCTATTGATGCTTTAGATGAAGCAGTTGCTGATTGTACTTATATAGAAAATCAAGCTAAACCTGAGCAAATTATTACGATTAATACTGAATTATCTGAAAATCAGCAAAATGTAATTATTAAAATTAAAGATAATGGTAAAGGAATGACAGAAGAAGTTAAATCATGTATTTTCGATAGTCTATTTACTACTAAAGATGTCGGAAAAGGTACAGGATTAGGATTATCTATTAGTCAAAAGATTATAGAAGAAAAGCACGAAGGTAGTTTAATTTGTGAGTCAACTTTAGGTGAAGGTACGATATTCATTATTTCTATTCCCGTATAAGTTTATTATTTATTAGGACTCCTGAGAAAAAAAGATCCCCAATTTCTTGAAAAAATCGTGTCAAAAGTTGAGCATCTAAGCTTTTCATATTACTCAATTGTTTGTCATTAAAAATTAAAAATTACGTCTATACTCATGATGAATAACTCAAAATAAAATTTTTATCTTGGTGAAAATACTTGCAAACAAGGTAAAATATGGATTGAAGTTAAGGAAAATTTACCTATTTTCATGAGCTAAAATATCCTGATTTTTTAGCTTTAGTCAAAGTGCAATTGTCAACACAGTAAAAATTTGTAACTCGTTTCATGGAAACAAAAAGAGAAAACAGACACACAATTTCAAAATTCATCTCCATTTGGTTGCATCGTGTCACCTTAATCGCCTTAGCAATTACTTTTGTGTTGTTGATTGGGGGTAGGTTTGCGCCAGCAAATGCAGCTAGACCTAACGCAGAATTGAAAATTCAAGACTTAACAACCTGTTACGCCTTGGGAACTGATGCTATTGGTAGTGGAAATGTTTTAGAAGGAAAGAATATTTATCGAGATTGTTTTACTGATAATGCAGTTATCACAGCAATTTTTCCTGATGATACTCGTGTAACCCTGATAGGGACAGATGCATGGGCGGATTTTGTAGCTTCAGTATTTCAAGGTAATGGCTATCAGGCTACTCAACACCTAATTGGGACGATAAACATCTCAGTGAAAGGAAACCAAGCAAAGATGTCTTCTTACCTCCATGCAACTCACAAACTTTCGGACACCAGCATTGATGTAGCTAATGGCACTTATGAGGATGAGGTTGTTCGAGTCAATGGGCGTTGGAAAATTAAAAATCGGACGCTCAAACTAATTACTTTCTTGAATCTCAGTTCTCCACCAACTACCAGATTAGATCAACGTAGGCCTTGGCATAGGCGTTAAGGGCGGATTTAATCAAGTATGGAACCTCACCTCAATGGGGTGGGGTCAAAAATTAGATTTGGATGTTAATTTTTATTCTGGATTGCAACGAATTTCCAGCATAAAGCCATCTGGATCATAAAAGTATACACCTCTACCCGTAGGGCGAGAAACTGGGCCATGTGCGATCGCTATGTGATTTTCTCTCAAGACTGTCACTGCTGACTCAAATAATCGCGGATCTATATCAAAAGCAAGATGGTATGCTCTGGTAAATTTATGTTCTGGATTGGGGTCTGGTGGTGATAATTCCGGTTCCCAAAATAAATCCAAAATTGTGCCATCGGGGGTAACAAAGTTGGCGACTTTCCCTGTATTCACAAGTTCTGTCAAAGTGGTTGGTACTTCATTTCCTGTAAGTTCATGCAAACCTAAAACAGTGCCATAAAAGTACCGTGATGCTTGCATATCTTTAACGTTGAGAGCAATATGATGCACACAACGCAGGTTTCCGGCTACAAGGCTGGTTTTGGGGGTAGTGCTAGGCTGCATACTAGAAACTGCTCCTGTTACTTTTGGTTATCGCTGATATTCGTCGCTATACCAATTTTTTGGCGATCTTTTCTGGACGAGAAACCCATTTTGTGAAGGCTTGGATCTTAATTACCCATTACATCTAAAGTCCGCACCAAAAAAGCCCACTTATCTGCTGCTTCCTCAATAATCTTTGTTGTCGGCTTACCCGCCCCATGTCCCGCCTTTGTCTCAATTCTAATTAATACTGGTGCATCACCAACGTGATTAGCTTGCAAAGTTGCCGCAAATTTGAAACTATGAGCCGGAACAACGCGATCATCATGGTCAGCTGTGGTAATTAAAGTTGCAGGGTAGGCTGTCCCTGGTTTGAGGTTATGCAGTGGCGAATAATTATAAAGTGCCGGAAATTCCTCTGGATGATCTGGGGAACCATATTCGGGAACCCAAGCCCAGCCAATGGTAAATTTATGAAATCTTAACATATCCATCACACCGACAGCCGGCAAAGCTGCACCAAATAACTCAGGACGTTGAGTCATACAAGCACCCACCAATAAACCCCCATTACTGCCACCTGCGATCGCTAACTTTGCTGGTCTTGTATAATTATTAGCAATTAACCACTCAGCCGCAGCCATAAAATCGTCAAAAACATTCTGCTTTTTCTCCTTCATCCCCGCTTGATGCCATTCTTCGCCATACTCCCCACCACCGCGAATATTTGGCAGAGCATATACACCCCCCATTTCCATCCATACCAACGTACTCACAGAAAAACTGGGAGTCATTGAGGCATTAAAACCACCGTAAGCATAGAGGTATGTGGGATTATTTCCATCTAATTGCATCCCCTTTTTATGAGTAATAAACATTGGCACTTGAGTCCCATCTTTACTGCTGTAAAAGATTTGTTTTGTCTCATAATCATCAGGATTAAAACCTACCTGTGGCTGTCGGAAAAGTTCACTTTCACCCGTTACCATGTTGTAACGATAAATAGTACCAGGTGTAGTGAAACTGGTAAAACTATAAAAAGTTTCAATATCATCACGCTTGCCACCAAAACCACCTGCTGAACCAAGTCCGGGTAATTCTACCTCACGCACTAATGCGCCATTCAGGTCAAAAATCTTGATTTGGGTACGTGCATCTTGGAGAAAATCAACCACAAATTGATGATTGAGAATGTTGGCACTTTCCAGAGTCGCCACAGATTGAGGAATAATTTCTTGCCAATTTTCCTGAGATGGATTTTTGATATCAATGGCAATTAATCTGCCTCGTGGAGCATTTAAATCAGTACGGAAATAAAAGATATGATCATCATGTTCTATAAAACTAAAATCAGCTTCAAACTTGTTAATTAGTTCTACAACTTCGGCATTGGGGTTAGTTAAATCTTTATAGAAAACTAAATTTTTGGCATCGGCTCCCAGCCAAATAGAAATAATCAAATAACTACCATCTTCAGTGACATTTCCACTAAAACCCCATTCTTTCTGATCATCACGATGATAAATTAAAATATCTTCAGATTGCGGAGTACCCAATTGATGATAATAAAGCTTTTGATAATAATTGACATCTTCTAATTTAGTCTTTTCATTGGGTTCATCATAACGACTATAGAAAAAACCTTGATGATCATTTGTCCATGATGCACTAGAAAATTTAATCCACTTCAGGTGGTCTTCTAGGTCTGCACCTGTTTCCACATCGCGGACTTTCCACTCTTGCCAATCTGAACCAGAGGTAGATACACCATAAGCTAAAAGTTTACCGTTTTCACTAATAGCTAAACCTGAAAGGGCAATAGTGCCATCTGTAGAGAGTTTGTTCGGGTCAATTAAAACTTTAGGTTCAGCGTCAAGAGTTTTGAGGGTGTAGAGGACACTTTGATTTTGCAGCCCATCATTTTTGAAATAAAAATAGTTATCCCCTTCTTGAAATGGGATACCATATTTTTCATAATCCCACAGTTTAGTCAGGCGTTGTTTAATTTTTTCTCTAGCAGGAATTTCGTTCAAGTATGCAAAAGTAATTTGATTTTCTGCCAAAATCCAATTTTTTGTTTCTGCTGAGTCTGGGTCTTCTAACCAACGGTAAGGATCTGTAACTAAAGTGCCGTGGTAGTTATCAACTTGATCACTTTTGTTGCTAATTGGATAAGACATAAGCAATGAAAAATTAAAGATTAAAAATGTGTCAATTCGTCTAAATTAAGACTATAGCAGTTTTCATAAGAGTGAAAACAGTATTGATATTGTGAGATCATTATTCTCATGAAAGACTTTGCTATTTCTCAGGTCAGTGTCCATCGTTACCTCAAACAATCCGTGTACAAAAAACCCCAATTCATTATCTCTCTATTTTATTTCTGGCATCCAACACCCGTAGTGTATTGAGTTCAATCCAGTCTGCTAAGGCTGCGACGCGATCGGCAACTTCTTCTCCCATCGGAGTCAGGCTGTACTCCACAAAAGGCGGAACCAGATGGTGAGATACACGCAACACGAAACCATCTTCCGTCAGTGATTGTAGACTTTGAGCCAGCATTTTCTCACTGACTCCCCCTATTTTTCGTCTCAACTCGCTAAATCTGTGGGTTCCTTGGCGCAGCGCAATCAGAATCAGTACGCCCCATCGACTGCAAACGTGTTTCAAAATTTCTCGTGAAGGACATGGCTGGGCGAAAAGATCCCCCATTTCAAAGCGTTGTGTCAGAGTATTTAAATCATTATTGCTATTATTCATATACTTACTTTTTTGTATGTACTTACCAAAAGTTAGTAATGCAATTATATTAGATTTACCGACATCAAAAAATTAACTAGGTAAAAAATATGATTGTCATTACTGCTGCATCGGGTCAATTAGGTAGATTAGTATTGCAAGAACTATTAAAATCCGTTCCTGCCAATGAATTAATCGCTGCGGTTCGGAACCCAGAAAAAGTATCAGATTTTGCCAGTTTAGGCGTGCAGGTGAGGCAGATTGATTACACTCAACCTCAGACCTTGGATATGGCTTTCGCTGGTGCAGACAAAGTGTTGCTCATCTCCTCCAGTGAAATTGGCAGTCGCTTCCCTCAGCACACAAACGTCATTAACGCCTGTAAAAAAGCCGGAGTCAAATTACTGGCTTATACAAGTCTTCTACACGCGGATAGCAGCCCTTTGCCTTTAGCAGCAGAACATCAACAGACTGAAGCTATCCTCAAAGAATCTGGCGTACCTTATGTAATATTACGCAACGGTTGGTATACCGAAAATTATACGGCTGGTATTCCCGTAGCCTTAGAATATAGTGCGGTCATGGGGTGTGCTGGAGAAGGCAAAATAGCCTCCGCCGCTCGCGCTGATTATGCCGCAGCCGCAGCCACTATTTTATTAGCCAATGACCAAGCAGGTAAAGTCTACGAATTAGCTGGTGATGTAGGGTATACATTGAGCGAATTTGCCGCCGAACTCAGTCAGCAGTCTGGTAAGCAAATCACTTATCAGCAGATGCCTGAAGATAAGTATATTTATCTATTAAAAAGTTCAGGATTACCTGAGCCTATTGCTGTGATGTTAGCAGAGTCTGAAACAGGAGCAGCAAAAGGAGGGTTGTTTGATGCCAGCCAAACCCTAAGCCGGTTGATAGGCCGTCCTAGCACACCTTTGAGTGAGTCTATTCAAGCAGTCCTTGAGCTATAGGTTACAGTCACAATACAGCGCTTCTGATAATTAGGCAATACAGTTCCTTGTCCCTCTCCTACCATAGCTTTCAGCCTTGAGAATGTACGTCACATCTGCCGGAAGTGCTGTAGTAGTGGATTGACATAGCTAAATTTGTACAATAATTGAAATTCCATCCGTGTCCATCTGCGTTTATCTTTACATTTAGAAAATATGGGGATGACAGATAGCTGAAACTGTTCCCTGTTCCCTGTTCCCTGTTCCCTACATAGTTTGGTTTTATTACGCCGACTTAACTTAAGCAGTTACTAATTTTTCGCCTGCCAGCATCCGCACTGCGGCTTCGAGTAAGGCTTCTTCGAGATAAGGCTTGGTAAAGTAGCCACTAGCACCAAGTTGAATTGCCATTTGCCGATGTTTGTCTGCACCCCGTGAGGTGAGCATGGCAATGGGTAGGTGGTTGAGAGTGGGATCTTTTTGGATGCGAGAGAGCAATTCCAGCCCATCGCAACGGGGCATTTCGATGTCGCAAAATACAATGTCGCAAGGTAAACCAGAACGGAGTTTATCCCAAGCTTCTTGTCCATCACGCGCCTGTTCCACGCGATAACCAGCTTTATTAAATGTTAGCGACAGTAACTCTCGAACGGTAATGGAGTCATCCACAATCAGCACTGTGGGGTCAATTTTCTCAACTGTAATTTCTGGTACATGGGGGTCTTTTTGTTGCTGCCAAAGTTTACTACCGTTGTGTTTAGAAATCCGTCCTTGGAAGATTTCTATAATCTCTAGGACATCAGCGATGGGCATGATGCGACCATCACCTAAGACAGTAGCACCAGCAACACCAATGGGTTTGGGTGCTGGGCTTTCAAATTGTTTGATCACAATTTCTTGCTCACTCAGCACTAGGTCAATTTGTAAAGCGATTAAGGTATTTCCCGATCGCACAACTACAACTGACACCATATCATCATCACGGTTGCCGCCATAAACATTACCACGACTCAGCAGACGATTAAAAGTTAAAAGTTCTTTCAACGGTCGGAAGGGCAGTAATTTATCGCGCCAAGAGATATATGATTGCCCATCGGGTTGATGCTGAATACTTTTTACGGGTATGTCTAGGGTATCTTCTACTCCATCCATCGGGAAGGCAATCCGGGCTTTATCCGAAACACAGCATAGAGCTTTGCAAATACTCAAGGTTAATGGTAAACGAATCGTAAAGGTGGTTCCTTTGCCGATAATCGAGTCTGTGTTGACTATGCCACGAATTTCGCTGATTTCCGAACGAACTACATCCATTCCTACGCCACGGCCGGAAATCTCATCGGCTTTGTCTTTGATACTAAAACCAGGTTGGAATAGCAGGTCATAAACTTCCATGCGCGAAATGGATTTTGCTTGCTCTGCTGTAATCATACCCAGTTGAACTGCTTTGACCTTGATTTTTTCTGGATCAATACCTGCACCGTCATCACCGACGGAAATCACTGTTTGGTTTCCTTGGTAGAAGGCACGAATTGTAATGTATCCTACGGGTGGTTTATCTGCTGCTTTCCTGATGTCTGGCGTTTCAATTCCGTGAGCGATCGCATTGTTAAGCATATGAGTCAATGGATCGGTGAGATGATCTAAAATCATCTTGTCAATTAAGGTATCTCCCCCTTCAATCACTAAATTGACTTGTTTACCATATTTAATGGCGTTATCTCGTACTCCTCGCCGCAAGCGGTCGATTGTTTGGGAAAAAGGTACCATTCGCGCTCGTGTGAGTCCCTCTTGTAGCTGGGTTGTCACTTGGCGGAATTGTCTTGCTACTCTCTCACTTTCTTCAGTTACAAAGTCAATGTCACTCGCTGACTCACGCACCCGCACAATAAACTCAATCATTTCTTGAGATAAGGTGTGGAAGGGAGTAAAGCGATCCATTTCTAACTCACTAAAACCCATATCTGTATGGGAGTTATTACTGTTAAAGTTAGTTTCTCTATTGTCTCTGGGTTCTCTGATTTTGCGACTGGCTATTAGAGAAGCTTCCAATAGCGATCGCTCATATAATTCTTGCATTCTGGCTCCTACATCCGACAGATGTTGCACCTGAATCAGCAAGTTATCTAAAGATTGCCGTAGTCGTTCATGATCCTGTTCTAAGGTGTTGCGGTTGACGACTAATTCCCCAACTAAATTGCTCATATCGTCCAGTTGCTTCACTGGCACTTTCATTGTCTCTTCAAATCTAGCAGTCAGACGATCTGAAGAACGAGAAATTTTACTGTTATGGGGTTTTGGTTTGCTTGGTGATGAGTGGGAGATAGTTTGATCTGCTTCTGCTAGCAGTCTTTCCAAATCACTAAAATCATCGTCTATATCTGCTGCTCCAATGATATAGCTTGCCGTTTGGTTAATAGTTGATTCAAATTGTGGTGCTAGGAATGGCTGATCATCAGATTGCGCTAACTCTTGCTCATCGTCGCTTGTATGTGGCAAAGTTTCCAGGTTTGCAAAATCTTCTGCTGCACTCGAACTAGCAGGATAACTGACTATTGCTTCCTGTTCTAATAGAGTTTCTAAATCAGCAAATTCA
>NZ_JAYGHH010000035.1:33407-35841 GCF_034931045.1 Nodularia sp. UHCC 0506 | reverse complement strand
GGATATCCGCCGTAGGTTCATTTTTGGCAGTTACTGTTGTTTCTTCCTCTTCAGGCAAAACAAAACTAACATTTTCCTGTAGGATTAATTGTTGATTTAATGATGTGGCTTCTGTGTTCAACAGATTATCTAATATCTCTTCACTAGATTCTAGATTTGATTCATTTTCGCTGTAATCTAGAGGTGCTACTAGACTTTCTTCTAAGTTTATTGCTGGCTGTTCGGTTTCTGCGGCGAATAAATCATTTGTTTCCGTATGATCAACATCATCTACAAAAGTAGAGTCAATGCTGATCTCTGCCAAATCTAAATCAGGTTGAAACTCTGGTAACTCCGCATTTTCTGGAGTTGCTGCAACTAATAATTCTTCATCCTCAACCAGAATATCAGCATTATCTAGTTGATCTGTAGCGGCTATTTGTAGTGGCTGTTGTGTAAATTCTGGAATGAAATCTAATGCTTCTGGCTCTTGGGAGAAATCGCTAATTTCCTCTAGACTCAATTCTAGATCATCTTCATTACTGGGAGATATGAAATTAGACTCGACTAAATTGGCAAATAAGTCATCTTCATCATCAGTATCTAATGAAAATATCAAATCTTCCTCACCCAAATTAACATTTGTGGAGGGCAGAGTATTTAACTCTTCTATGTTGCCAAAAATATCACTAGCAGCTGCTGCAAACAAACTTTCTTCCAAGGCTTTTTCCACATCCTGCTCCAATATCGAAGCAGTGTCTTCTGTGATTGTTTCCTCGTTCCAGAAGTCGTTTAAGTTGTCTTCAATTTGAGTGGTTTCTGTGTCGTTTACAGGTGTTATATCAAATAAATCAGCTATTTCTGAATCATCATTAGATATTTGTGGAGTATCGTCAAAATCATCAAACAGGGCATCTAAAGTTAAAGATTCTGGCTGAATTATAGTTTGGTGTTCTTCTCCATTTTTATCCTGTAAAACCTCCTCTATACCTACATTATCTGTGTCAGAGAATAATTCATCAAAACTGCTTTTTTGATGACTGGATATAGTTTCTAGTTGAGTTAATTCTCCTGATGATACTAGTTCATTGTCCTCTGATATTGATGTTAATAGCTCATCCATTAAATCATTGTCATTAATATCGGCAACAGACATCTCTGCTTCTCTAGAAACTGCCGCAGATGTTGGTCTATTTGGCTGTTCTGATTCAGCAAAATTCTTGCCAAATAATTGGTTTAATTCTTCTGTTGTCGTCAGACTAATGTGCAGATCATTATCACTTTTATCTTCATCAAAGAATAGAAAATCAGCTAAATCACTATCATAATCATCAACATTGCTGTCACTTACATCTATTCCCAATTCACTGGTGACGTTAATATCTAAATTTTCTTCTTGTTGCCAGGTGTTATCTAGTTCTGGTGTGTCACCTTCAAATAAATCAGCCAGGCTATTTAACTCAGCTAATCCTACTTCCGGTCCATTGTGGTCAAGACTACTAAGGTCTCTGTCTTCCTCAGCATCCAAAAATAAATTAAAAGTAGCAGCAATTTCTGGGACATTATTTTCTGTTGCGGCTGAAGCATCCTGACTGGGATGAAGTTGTTCAGATAGTTCAGTTAAGCTAGTTATGCTATCTGTTGGCTGTAAAACGGTAGATTGACTAGTAAAACTATCTGTAATCGCAGACAAGTTTGCATTGGTGACAGATACAGGCTGATGAGCCAACAAATCAAGTGCTGGCAAGTTTAAGAGCGCTGTTAATTGTTCACTAACTACAATTTCAGTTTCTCTGTGTTGGAGAACTAATTCTTGGGCTTGTTTGACTTCGGTAATGATAATTTTAGCTAAAACGAGATAGGTATTTTCAGGATTAGCGATCGCATTAGCCGCAGCTTGACATAATCTACACCAATGAGGCAAACTCCACGTCTGACCTAGGCTGACTAACTGCTGACAACATTGTTGCAGATTGTTTCGAGATTCGGGTGTTGTCTGTTGCTTAAACAGTTGCAACATTTCCCGTAGTGCTTGTAACGCTTGGGTTTGAAATTCATTCCAATGGTCACTTCTTGGGGCTGTAACTGGCGAATTTTCTGCGATAAATCCCGATGATTCGGGGAATGTACTTTCGCTGTCTTCTTCCTCATGATCATCTGTCCGCACGAACAGATCGATCAGTGTGGTTACACTATCGGCTGAATTTGGTTCTATTTCTGTGGTGTGGGAATTATTTTCTGCCTCCCCGTTACTTTGTTGGACAAGTAGTTCCAGATGCTCATACAACCAAGTAAAAACAGGCTCAGTTTCTAACATCAAAGTATTAGCCGCCTCTTCTGACAGGCCGAATGGCCCGCTCAAATGTTCCAATAGCACCTTCAGGGTATCAGATACACCGAGAAAGAGAGATTCTAGCTTTTGGTCAACTTGAACCGGATGTTCTTTGAGAACTTT
>NZ_JAYGHH010000035.1:0-33382 GCF_034931045.1 Nodularia sp. UHCC 0506 | reverse complement strand
ACAATCTTCCAGACGGTGGGAGGTCTGCTGAATGCTATTCAGCCCCAGCATAGCCGCACTTCCTTTGATCGAATGAGCCGCCCGGAAAACTTCGTTGACCATTTCCGGGTCTTCCAAGGTACTTTGGAGGTTCATTAACCCCTGCTCAATCGTATTCAGATGGTCTCTGGCTTCTTCGATGAAGTAACCTAAAATCCGCTGTTGTTGTTCCGGCAGCATAATAAAACTTCTGAGTCCTGAGTACTGAGTGGTCTGTGGTCATTTACTAATGACTAATAACTAATGACCAATTAATTACTTGGATTCGAGGGTTTCCACGCGGAAACGCTCTACGGAGGAGATCAAGTCGCCGGAAACACCTACTAACAGTTGTAGGGCTCCAGAAACGCGCTGGGCTTCCTGGGAGGTTTCTTGGGCTGTGAGTTCCACCGATTGCATAACATGGGCTACGGCACGGGAAGTTTCCGTTTGTTCTACTGTATCGCTGGTAATGGAGCGCACTAGAGTATCAATTCGATTCGCTACTTGAATAATATTTTCGAGCGATCGCTTGGCTTCTTCTGCCAATTTAGTGCCTTTAATTACCTGTTGTGTGCCTTCTTCCATTGCGGTCATGACTGAGCCTGTTTCGCTCTGGATTTGCATTACAATCTGTTCAATCTCTTTTAAAGATTTGGCTGATTTATCTGCTAGTTGACGCACTTCATCGGCGACAATTGCGAACCCACGTCCGGCCTCACCAGCTCTGGCTGCCTCAATACTGGCATTGAGTGCTAGTAAGTTTGTCCGGGAGGCAATTTGAGAAATTAACGCCACAATTTTAGAAATTTCTTGGGAAGATTCGGCTAGTCGTTTCACCTTGCGGGTTGTTTCCGCTACCGTTTCCCGAATTTCTAAAATCCCTGCTACAGTATTTTCCACTGCTTCCCCACCTTTGAGAGCGATCGCGCTGGCATCACCGGCCACGATTTCTGCTTCTCGTGCGGCTTCAGCGATCCTTTTTATACAGTCAGTCATCACCTGTACAGAATTTAAGGTTACTCCTAACTCTTCTGCTTGTCGCAAGGCATCACTAGATAAGGCTCTCGCAAATGTTTCTGAGTTAGTTGCACCTTTTGTCACCTCCTTTGCTGCTACTGTTACTTGTTGAACAATATCCCGGAGGTTTTGAATTGTCAGGTTAAAAGCATCGGCAACGGCTCCTAATACGTCGGCTGTCACTTCAGCTTGAACTGTCAAATCACCTCTAGCTGCGCCTTCTACGTCATCCAGCAGGCGAATAACTTGGCGCTGCAAGTTTTCTTTGGCTTCTTCTTGTTCCACCGCTTTACGTTGGGCATCCGATGTAGTTGTAAAAATTACACGTGCCATTTCATTAAAGCCAGTAGCCAAGCGCCCTAATTCATCTTCGGAATATACCGTAGCTTGCACATTCAAATTACCTTGACGGACTGCATCAAATTGAGCTTGCAGATCCTTGGTGGTACGGCGAATTTGCTTGAGCGTCAAACTGCCCATAAAGGCTGCTGTACCGAAACCAGCAATACCCGCAGCTAGTGACATAGCCCAGCCTGTATTCCTCACTGATGTTCGTTGTTCTGGTGGAGCAAAGTTGATAGTTGTAAAGCTAACTGTAGCTACAACTAATGCTGAGAAAATACCTACTGTGCCAGCGACAAACCAGGGCTTCACGTCTAGGGAAGCATTTTCTAAAGGTGCTAACCAGCCTTGCTCAATGCTGACGTTTGGTACTGCTTCCGAGTCATCTGTTTCGATAAACGTCGGGGCTGCTTCTTGTACGCCACTATCTGAACCGGTAATGGAAAATAGTTCATCGTCCCGATTCGTTTCAGGGTGAATACTATCGCTGGGTTGATTTTGGGCGTAATGGCTCGCGTCTTGACTGGGTTTGCTACCACTACTGTTTAGCGTCCCCGAAAGCATGGTGACATCATCAAAGCTAGAATCTGTTTCTGCGACATCAAATTCGGGAATGTTCGTTAAATCATCAAATTCACCAAAGTCATCTAAAAAATCGATATTACTTTGAGAATTTTCGCCATTTAGGAGATTGCTTGTTTCTTCTTCAGATCCAAAAGCAGATTGAAATGCCTCGAAATCAAAATCATTATTAAAGTCGTTTATATCTACCGTTGCATCATGAGAAATTTGCTGGACTCTAGGCGAAGAACTACCATTAAGACTGGAAAATTGTTCTTCAACTTCTATTTTCTCTAACCAATTACTAGACTCAGATTCAGGAAAATCATCTTGAAAATTGTGGCTCAAGTCATTAGGTGCTGTCGAACCATGCTTAAGATTCTCCTGTTTCATTAGTAAAACTTCGGTTTCTTCTTCCTGGGTATATGTTGCTTGCAGGTCGTAATCTGCTATATTTACATCTGCTTCTGACTCTTCAGTCACCAGTTCAGGAGTACTTGCTGAAATATGGCTCGTTGAAAAGTCAATTTCGGCAAAAGCGGCATCATCTACATTTTCATCATAAATTAGGTCAGTTCCGTCCTTAGACTCATCTGTGACAGTATCTGACAAATTACTACTATTTTCTGGCTCCTTCACCCTTTCGGCTCCAGTCTCCTCTTGCCAGAAAAGGGGTAAATCTAATTCAACCTGCTCATCTTTGATGTTGGCATGAGATTCTGCCTCACTTTGATTTTGATTCACAGCAAAAGGATCTTCGTTAAATGGTGCTGTGGAATCTGGTGTTGGATTAAATGAAATAGTCTCTGAGGGAATTTCAAATGGATTGGCGGATAGCTGTTCTACATCTACAAATGGCGGTAGTGGTTCTAAGGAATTTAATTCAAGGCTGTTGTTATTTAGGTGGGAATTTACTCCCAAGTCTTCTAATTCTGGTGATTCAGGTTCTAAATCATCAGAACTTGCGGTAAAAATACTTGGTTCTGGTTGATGATTCTGTCCAGTATCAATCTCTGGCTCTAGCCCTTCTTGGGCTAAATTGATATTTGCTAAACCACCATTAGCAAAACCAATAATTTCTTTATCATCAGACAATTGCAATACTTTTTGGTACTCTTCCTGTGCAACATCGTACTGCTGCAAAACGTAGTAGATATGACCCCTTAATAAATGGCAGTTAGGGTCATCTGGCATATTTTGCAGCACTTTGTCAACTAAAGTGGCAGCGATGTCATACTTTTGTTGTGCATAGGCTGTACAAGCCTGATTATATGAATCTAGATGATCGTTTAAACTAGTTGCCATTTACTACCTCCCAATTTCATCCTGCCCACCTCGCACTCCGCAAAATTGCCATTTGATCTAGCAGTCTTAAACACTGTTTATTATTAGCATCTATTAACCACTCTCCACGTAAAAACGGAGTCATAGTATCCGGTAAATTAGTTGGAGGCATTAAATTCTGGATATCTAGCCAGTCCATACCACCAATTTTTTCTACCGCCAAACCAACGATTGTGTCTTGTTCTTCAATCGCAATCACCGGAATTTCTGCTTTATCTGTATTTAATGCGGTTGATTCACCCAGAAATTGACCCAAATCAGCTACCCAAATCACTCGACCTCGTAAATTTAGAGTACCCAAAAGTAAAGGAGAAGCATTAGGAATCGGGGTGATTCTATCAGGGCTAAGTTCCATAACCTCTCGAATCCCAGTGGCGGGTAGTGCAAACTCCTGCTCTGAGGGAATATAAAACCGCAAATGTAATTCACCTTCAGGACTCTCTACTTGTAATTCTGGCCGAAACTGGTCTTGACCACTACCACTTAAAAAGTCTGGCTTGCTAACCATATTGTTTTCATCCTCGCAGCAGTTGTTTGACTGTTCCTACCAATTCGGTTGGTTGAAACGGTTTGGCTATATAAGCATCCGCACCCTGCTTCATACCCCAGTAGCGGTCAAATTCTTCACCTTTAGAAGAACACATGACCACAGGGACATTTTGGGTTTTTGGGTTAGATTTTAACCGACGACACACTTCATAGCCGTTCATTCGAGGCATGACAATATCCAATACCACTAAATCTGGAGGGGCAGATTGAATTGCCTCCAATGCCTCTACTCCGTCATTGGCATGGGTAACTATTAAACCACTTGCTTTCAGGAGGTCTGTAATCATCTCCCGTTGTGCGAGACTGTCTTCCACAATCAGAACTGTACTCATAAATGCCTATCTACCTCCTGATGTAGAGGTTCCTTCTTGGAACATTCCCTGATCCCCCCAAAAATATTTAGTGTATAAATTAATTTTATTGTTTCACTAATGTATTAGATAATAACCCGGTACTTGAACCAGCTGATTCTGTAATAACATCTTTTGACCAAGATTTTATGGAATTAGTAAGTGTGACATTTTGTGAGAGTCCCTGAATAAGATTGTACGTTTACATATTTTTCTACCAGCATGAGTAACTCAGTATCCCCAAAGGGCTTGGTTAAATAGTCCGTCGCTCCCACCATCGTCGCTCTGACACGATCTATAAATTGATCTTTACCAGTTAGCATGATAATCGGTATATTTTCAAATGCGGTAGAGTGCCGCAGCATGGCACAAATTTCGTAACCATCCAATTCCGGCATAGCAATGTCACAGAGGATTAAATCTGGCTGGAGTTGAAAAATTAGACTAATGGCCTCTAAGGGATTAGTTAAAGCGATCGCTTCGTATCCCTGTGGTTTAAGGATAGACTCTACAGTTTCACAGATTGTTTTGGTATCGTCAATACATACGACTCGCACTTGCTCTTTGTCATCAAATCTTGACTTTTTGGGACGTTTCGGGGCATCATTTGTATGATAATATACTAATTGTAGCCAACCCTGTTGCACGTATGGATATATTGCTTTGGCAACTGTTAAGATATCTCGATTTAGATGTCGCGCCAGCTGACGCAAGGTCGTCTTACCATCTGCCCAATGTTTGAGCTTATTGATGGTTGCTTCTGGAAGTGAAGATTGCAGTTGAACCATATCAGCCAGGACTGGTAATTGTTCAGAAGACTGAATATGTGGATAAAGCTGTTTCCATGCCTGTATTTGATGTGTGACTTTGTATATTAAGGGGGCAATTTCTAAGCTGGTTAGTTGCGGTGTCAGCGTTGCACCCTGCCGAAAAATGAAACTACCCTGGTGTAAACTCAGCAAGTCAAAGAGCGCTTCATACACCAAACTGCGAATGATACTATGGCCTATCTTGGGATCGATGATATTCCGTTCTAATAATGCCCAGAGATAGCCATATTCTGGTGCATTCTGTGAACCAAGGGAAGCCAGTTGCTGTTCATCAAGTCGCGTTTCGATACGGTAATGACGTAAATAATCATCAATCCGTGACAAATTCGGATCGCCTTGTTGACAGTAAATAATTTGACCATTAAGAAAGAAGACAAACCAAAACTGTTGGTCGCTGTTCCACCCGTGGTGATGTCTGGCTGTTTCGTGATTTGTGAGTTTGTCGCTATTGTGAAAGCAGGCTTTCACCAAAAGTTGCCCAGTTCGCTGTCCTAACTCAATCAATTGCAGGATACTGCGAATATCAATTTCATTTAAATTTCCCTGCATTGAGCTTCAAGGTTCTCCTGATGATTCCAGTGACATTTTCTGTTAAATTTGTTCATTATAAGGTTCTACTTTTTTAGCAGATGATTCGGGTATTAGTACTCAACATCTTATTTCCTTTACAACTAGTCTCTATCAGGGTATATATTTAGCTCTTTTCCGTAAAATTTTGTAATAATTTTTCTTAAACCTAGTGTTAACACGGAAGTCATGATTAGTGCCATCAGGACAGAATGTAAAAGCGGAACCAAATTTTTGCTATAAATATCAAGACGTTGATCTTAGGTTAACGAATAGTTTTGTCTGTGTTTATTTCCTTAAATTTAGGTAAAATTGAAACGAATTAGCAGTATTATCTCAGATATATTCCCCAAAACGGACATCAAGTACACAAGAGGACAAACGGTGTGCTGTATTTAGCAGAAGTACAAAAGCAGAAAGGCGGCTTACTCAGTGGTGGAGCTAAAACTGAACTAAAACTGCTAGCGTGTCAGCGAACCGACCAGAATTGGAGTACTGTGTCGGAAGACGCAATTAGTGCTGAGGACGCTAGTAAGTTAAATGATGGCGCACTGGTGCTGGTGGAATTAAATCCGAATCGTCAAGTACAGAGGATTCAAGAAGCTGGAAGACCATTAGTGAACATTTTGCAAAATTTTTCCCGTCAATTGGAAAAATTTAAGCTCAAGGAAGATGAAATTGACCAGTGGAAGGAGTCATTAACATTTCAGGCGCAAGAAATGAACCGCCGGGAAATGGATATGGAGGCTCGTTTAGAACATTTACAACAAATGGAGGAAGAGTTTCAACGTCTGGATTCACAGAAACAGGAAGTTGCAACCAACCGCGAGCAAATTTTACAGTTACAGGCGGATATTGAACGTAATCGTCAGGAACTAGAGGGAGCTTGGGAGCATTTACGGGGTGAACAACGCCGCTTAGAGGAATCTCAAACTGGTTCTCCACAGGGTCAAGTTTTAGATGAAGAGCAAAGTCGAATGATGAGCGAGTTACTTGAGCGCTTGTCTAATAGAGTTGCACCCACGGAAATTGTCAGGGAACACCTGAACCTAGCTCTGGAATTAGTCGAAAGCCAGCAAGCTATTTTAAATCCATATTGGGAAAAACTAGAGCAGCAAAGAACTGTAGCGACTCAACAAGAAGAAGAAATTAAGCACTTATCGCAAACTTTAAGCGATCGCCAAACAGCATGGCAACAAGCACGGGATTTTCTCGCAGAGCAAAAAGCTCAATTAAAAGTGAATACCGCCACTCTGGCCAGTAAGGAAAATTATGTGCAGATAGTTAAAGAGCAGTTGCAACATCAAGATATGTTACATCAACAAATTCGCTCTTTAGCTGCTACTTCTAGTGATGTAGTACTAAGTCAGCAAGTTGATGTAGAAGCTCTAGAAAATATGTCTTTGGAAGAGCTACAACAAGTAATACAAGACCTGAAGTATAAGTTGGAAATGGATTCTAGTTTTGTCCATGATCAGGAGCAAGAACTGACATATAAACAAGAAACCATAGAAAAACTGCAAAATCAAATCAACACCCCAGGTGAAGAAGACACAATCAATTTGGAAACAGAACTGGCGGACGAAAAAGACCTCTATCAAATGTTGAATGAAACATTGGTAGGACAACGCCGCAATTTACAACAACGGCAAAAATTAATTCAGCAACATGAAAATATACTTTTGAAACGACAAGGAAATGCTGTCACCCAGACAGAAGAAGATAGTCAAGTTGACTTTGCGCCAATCTTGTTACAAATGAAAACTCAGCGCCAGCAACAGTCGCAAGAATTGGAAAACTTAGAACATGAAATTTCCCAGATACGTGCTGCTATTGAGATGGATCAAGGGATGATTGACAATCAAATTCAAGAGCAGAATGAAAAGCAGCAAGAATGTCAGGAAATAGAAACAAACTTGCTATCACTGCGAACAGCAACTGCTGAATGCTGGGGTCGTGTGAATCTTTATCAAGAAATGTTACAACCAATTCAAGATCGTCTCGACGGATTACGACACCAGCTGGAAGAGATTGCGGAATCTTTAGCTCAAGTTCAAGAAACTGGTGAGCATCAACTCCAGACTATTAATGAAATGCGTCACACTCTCCAAAATTTGATGACTCATTCAGACTTACTGGCTTCTTAGTGAGTGCTGAGTATTGAGTTCTGAGTGCTGAGTTCTGAGTGCTGAGTTCTGAGTATTGAGTGCTGAGTTCTGAGTTTTGAGTGCTGAGTTTTGAGTGCTGAGTCAAAAGTTAAGATTAGTGACGCAAATCCAATCCCCTTGGACTTGAGCGATCGCACCCCCAGGAAATGGATCAGTTTGTGAACGGTTTGGCGCTATAATCAAAGCCGTTAATTTTTCAATATGTTCAAAGCTGGGTGCGTCAGTGAGAATTTGTTGTAATATTTGCCTGATGACGCGACGTTGCAGCGCTAAAGGTGCTGTCTGTAACACCCGACGATTTAACCTCAATTCCGCCTCATTTTCCCCTTGCACTGCCTCCTGTTTCAACTTCCGGGCAGTTTGTTCTAAATATTCCACTTCGGCTTGCAGCAGTTCTGCTGTTTGGGCTAAGGCTGATTCGACTTTGGGGTTAAAATTTGTTTGTAAATATGGAATTAACTCTTGGCGAATGCGGTTGCGGGCATATTTAACATCTTGATTGGTAGAATCTTCCCAAACTGGGAGATGAAACTCTTGACAAAATTGCGCTGTTTGTGGACGAATTATTTCTAAAAGCGGGCGCACTAAAAAAATATCCGCAGTTAACGGCCGTTGCCAAGTTAATGCTTGTAACCCATCACTACCAGTCCCGCGCATTAAATTGTACAGCAGAGTTTCGGCGCGATCGCTGGCTGTATGTCCTGTAACGATATACTGATAATTATTTCCTTGAGCGATCGCACTCAAAGCTGCATATCGCCAATTACGTGCCGCCGCTTCACTATTTAACGGCTGTGTTGCCGTTTCTAAATAAAAAGATACACCCCAGCTTTTCGCTAATTTTTCCACATGATCAGCATTAGCTTGTGAATCAGTACGCCAACGATGATCACAATGAGCGATACCTAAATCCCATTGCCATTTGGGTTGTAAGTCTAACAACAATTTAATTAAACACAAAGAATCTTGACCACCAGAAACCGCAACCAATAGCCTTTGCTGACGCTCAAATAAGTGGCGTGAGCGAATGGTACGATGTATTTTTGCGTGTAGAGGAGTCCATACCATCTTTGTTAATTAACCGCATATAGCAACGTGCTGAGTTCTGAGTATAAATTCCTTGGTAGTTGCTAGACAAATCCAGATGTTTTTTATTATCTATGATTGGCTTTGCATCTTTTCAAGTTGTTGATAAATTTCCTCCAAGGGAAATTCTGGCTCATCAGGACAAAATTCTAAAGAAAGTCTCACTTTTCCTTTCTTCCAACCCTCAGCACTAAATTTTAAAACTTCACAATCTAATCCTTGGCTATACAGACTTTCTTCAGTTGTCCCTTCTGCGCCTAAGTATTGTTTAATTGCTGATATCAAATCATGAACTTTAAATGTGCCTGAAACATCTAAATTATTAAAAATATCTGGTTTTACATACACAACTTCATCATGATTTAGTCGCTCAAATCCATTTTCCATATAAATCTCCTATCACTAAGTCTATAGTTTCCATAGAGATAGATGTTCAGCCCAAATAAATAATACTTTTCTTAGATAGATGGCGTTTAATTAAATGTATTAATTAACTCATTGATCCAATAAATACCTGAATATGAGCTTAATTCACCCTAATTTTTTAGTGCTTACATTTTATCCATATTCCTTTATTTTGACAATTAGCCGTTAAATTAAAATTAATAATGGGAAGAGTAAATTATTAGACACAGGCGCAATATTAATTTCAGTTCCCAGAAATTTTGGTATCTGAAGTTACGCATTTTTAGCAACTTACAATGTTGCATTAGATAGTAGAACCTATTCACGAACTGTTAAAAAATCCTCATTCTCCTTCTGGAAGGATTGAATTTTTTCCCACGCATCCCCACGAGGGTGGTATTGGAGTGCATCCAGAAAAACTCAATGCGCGAGTCATTGCACTAGGAAAAAGTTTGGCTACAGGTCGGGACTTCAATCTAGTGGTAGCACTCGACCACTATACAGACGCACAGGGTAATCGAGTCGGGCGTGTAGTCGCTAACTCCAGTTTCCACCATTTCGTAGATTACAACTGGGACATTAATCAAGGCTGTCCCACATTTGTGGATGAATTACCAGGAGATGGGATGAAAACAGAACCACGTGCTTTAGAAGATATTAAAGCTTATGTGCGTAATGTTGCTTTCTGGCTAACTGAATAAATATGAAATTTTCTATAAAACGGAAAGAGACGCGATTCATGCGTCTCTAAAAATATGGGTTGTGGACTGAACTGTATTGATTTAGAAAAACCAACCGTAAGAATGTAAACCTTTACCTAAAAGATTCACACCGAGATAGCAAACCCAAACGACAACAAAGCCACTGGCGGCTAAAATTGCGGGGCGACGACCTTGCCAACCGCGAGTAATTCGGGCGTGGAGATAGGCGGCAAAAACTAACCAAGTAATTAACGCCCAGGTTTCTTTGGGGTCCCAACTCCAATAAGAACCCCAAGCTTCATTAGCCCAAACAGCACCGGCAATAATGCCAATAGTGATCAGGGGAAATCCTAGTCCAATGACGCGATAACTGATATTGTCTAGGGTTTCAGCTAGGCTAAGACGCTGTGGCGAAAGTAGTTCTTCGGCAGTTGCGACAGTAGGCAACTCAGTAGCTGTGATCAAATTTAAAACAGCAGTATTACCCTTGCCATTATTATTTTCAAAGCGAGAAAAACCATTATTTTCCGTCGGGGGTGTCGCTGGTTGAGTAACGAGTTCACCAGCTTTGTGCAAGCGGTAGCCGTTGCTGCGATAACCGCCAGTACCAACAGAACTGCCTTGGAGTTGGATATTTTGACCGCGAGTCACAATTAAAAAGGCGATCGCTAATAATGATCCCACCATTAAAGCGGCATAACTCAACATCATCACACTAACGTGCATCATCAGCCAATTAGACTTGAGCGCAGGTACTAAGGGTTCTGCTGATTGCATTTCTGATGGCAAAGTTAAGGCAGCAAAAGCAGTTATCCCCATTGCTACAGGTGCAGTCACAACTCCTACTAAGCGGCTACGGCTAGTATTCTCTGCAAACAGATGCACAGCAGTAATACCCCAAACTAGGAAAAATAGGGATTCGTACAGATTACTGAGAGGAAAATAACCAGCTTCGATCCATCGCGCCCCTAATAAGGTAGCTATACACAAATTAGCGATCGCCATCCCCGCAGTTCCCAAAGTCGCCAGAGCGGGTACATTCGGAAAAGCTGCCCCTCCCCAATACACCAGCATTGTGAGAAATAATACAGCAAAAGTGGCATTATCCAGCCAGTTCTGGAGTTCAACCAGATTCATAAAGTGTTCTCCCCAGTTGATTGATTAAAATATTGATGCTGACTGTTCTGATCCTATCCGTTTACAGAGCCATAACATAGGGTTTTTAGTCTTGTTTCCGGATTACTCACTTTTGTTTGTAAAAACGCGATTTACTTGACACCCAGAGAGGAACTAGGAAAAACTGCTGAAGTTTCACCTTTTTTGAGGACTATAAAAATGTCATAACGAGTACTGCGATTGTCGCTAACAGCAGATGTCACTCCAATTGAGCTGGTAGCATCTAGAAAAATTTGTTGGCTAGGAAATAAACTATTGAGAGTAAAATTTTTCACAGCCATTTCCATATCCAAGAAAAATTGCCCATTTGTCGGGTTAGGTTCTGTGGGAACAGTTTGCTGAAATGGCAGATACGCAGCTAGAGTTTTATCAGGTTTAGGGACAATTTTATCTGTGATGGGAGCGCCCACTACCAAAAAAGCAATATCATCATCTAACCAACCACGACTGGCAGTTAAAGTATCAAAGGGTGTAATCCAATTCACCACTGGTTGACCAGCAACTTTACCCGGTTGAATCTGGAACTGGTATTGATTTTTCATCACCTCATCCAGTTTCTTTAAAGATGCTTCAGCTGACTTACGTAAGCTTTTGCCGTTAGAGGCATCCTTTGCTTGTACCATAAATAACAAACCTGCTCGGAAATCCTGAGCAGAATTATCATTTGAGCTATTGGGAATCACTGAAACAGAAAATTCACCTTGCATCCAACTGAGAAAATCTTGATCTAAATCCATCTCAGTCAGTGACTTGACACCACCTCGCAGCTGTTCTGGTGAGATGGGGGAGAGGGGATTTTTTTGTGATGTTAAGACATAATCTTCCCAAAACCGTTGTAAGTTTCCGCCAGAAAGCATCATTAAGGTTTCGGCTGGTACACGGTTTTGCATTGTCCCAGCATTGTTTTCCACTTTCAGGACACGCTGACTATTGGGATTTAGCCAGGAAATGCCTTTGAAGCGTATTCCTTTCGGTTCTAAGATCATCGACCCTGCTAAACCTTGGTTATTTTGTAGTTGAGCTAAAACCTGAGCAGGTAAAGCACGGTTAGGAGCCGCAGCAGCTATTTTAGCGGCTATGGGAACGTTTAAATAAAACTGAGCAAAGGATTGAGAACTGGAGATTTTGGGAAAGTTTTCCACAAACCCTGCCACTGCTGCTAGGGATGCTTTACCTTGATATGTATCAATTACTTGTTCTGTGGCTTGGGGATGATCAGTGATCACTAAAAACCGTTCGTCAAGTAATGCAGATGAAAGCTTTTCCCCTGATTGACTGTCAGTTTGTTTAATGGTGATTCCCTGATACGTGCGCTCAATCCATTTACCTTTTTTGAGGGTTTTGGGTTCTGCCAAGATGCTTTTAGCTGCGTCTAGGTTTTTAATGGGTAATACCATTACCATCGACTGTGGAGCGTTAGCAGCATCGCCATTGTTCTCTACTGGTTTGAGTGCAGGTTGAGTTGGTGGGGACAAAATTGCTAGGGTGACTTCATCGCCCACCCAAGGAGCAATATCTTTCTGGAAGTCATAACCATTATTAGTGAGAAAGCGATCGCGCAATTGGACTAAATTTTTCTTTATTTCTGCTTGAGCTTGTGTTGTTCCCAATTCCTGCAATTTTTGCCATTCTTGAGGATTTGTAGTTAAAGAAACCGTAAATAGGGCATCTTGAGGAATAATATTTGCGCCTACCGGCAAGTCTTTATAAGATGTTTGTCTCAGGTTTAAAAACCAGTATGCGGCACTGCCCACACCAATTAATAATCCAGCCGCTAATAGTGTTAGCATCAGAGACGGTTTTTTTGTTTTCTTTTTTATAACAGACACAATAGGCAGGGACATCGAAAGCAATACCTCATCCTTTTGTTACATTGAGCAGACAAGTTTTCTGGGATAGTTCCTTGATGGATCAATTCTGCAACAATACATCCATTCTTCCCAGCACTTTGAGAGTATAACTTACTCTCAAAACCTGCAAGCCATGACCGAAAGAGGCAGGGGTGCAGGATGCAAGGGGGAGTAAGAAATTAATTTAAACTTCCGGTTACTTAACAACCATTACTCTTCTTTTACGATGTGAGTTTTTGCACTATACGGTCACGAATTTTATCTATTGTTGTCTTTAACTAATACTAAGTGGCTCCATCTTTTCCATGAGCAGAATTCAGTTTTGTGTCTCCCAAATATTTGGTTAAATAAGGCGAAAAAACTTCATATATTAAAGTTAGAGGCTGTCCATGATGCCAAAACAAGTAATGACGACCCCAAAAAGGACCCGAAACCTCAAAACCCGACTCTAGTGCAGCTGAGTAGCCGTAGTATATTCCTTGAATATCTCGATATAACTCTGTCCGGATGCGAGCTAAACTCGCCCAAATTGGTAGTGACCGATTTTGCAGAAACTCATCTATATGACTTGCTTCCCACCATGAAGTGGCATAACCTAATCGCTGGCCTGATGCGGTACGCAACCATACCTGTCGTCGCAGTCGTGGCCCTGGTACAGCTTGAATTAAGTCGGGTGCATGATCTGAGTTCATCCCAATCAACGACATATCAATCACATCCACCTCTGTCGGTTCTCCGGTGAGTAATTGTAAATGTCTTGTAGGCGAGCCGTCACCTAAAAGTAACAATTGCCACGGTGGTGCTAACTGTGAGTGAGGCAAACTGTTTTGGATCACTTCTTCTCCACCTTGCCAAATCGGAGTGAGGCGATGCCATGCTGTCGGTAATGTTGAGTTGTTTGTGCTTGTAAAAGTTGCTGTCAATTTTCTTTACAAAAGTTCATCTATCTCTATCAAAGCACAAAAATTTTGCTTTCAATAGCAAGCTCACAAGTACAGAGATAATTTTTGACCCAGAAATCGTAAAAGGACGCGATCGCGTCCTTTCGACTCAAAATAAGCACATAAAAATGCGGATGGCGAGACTCGAACTCGCAAGGCAAAGCCACACGCACCTCAAGCGTGCGCGTATACCAATTCCGCCACATCCGCGCTGATTGTCCAGAAATAAAGCATAGCACAAAAAAATAAAAATAGTGAGAAAATACTGAGATTTAGCAAAAATTACCAAAATTTTCAATGGAAGTGAAAACAAATCCTTGAAAGGATGATATATCAAGAGCAAAAATCCAGTGGCTTTTTAACTAAGATGCAAACCGCACTCAAAAAAGCCTAATTCGGCAAACTGGCTCCAGACTAGCAGATGCAATATTGTTAATCTAGTTAAAATCCGTCAAGACACCGCAGCCAAATCCCCTCTAAACTCTGCTCAGGGCAAGGCTAAAAAAACTCCTGTCATAATTTGAGATAAAGCGAAAGCATTGTGGCAAATGGGATGGGAGACAATAACTATCTACGGGTACTAATATCGAAGCTAAAAAATGAAGTTTGACAAAATATTAATTGCCAATCGGGGAGAAATTGCCCTTCGCATTCTCCGAGCCTGTGAAGAAATGGGCATTGCCACCGTTGCGGTTCATTCCACCGTTGACCGAAATGCTCTCCATGTCCAACTTGCCGATGAAGCGGTTTGCATTGGCGAACCTGCTAGCAGTAAAAGTTATTTGAATATTCCCAACATTATTGCTGCTGCTCTGACACGTAATGCCACCGCCATTCATCCTGGTTATGGATTTTTATCAGAAAATGCCCGATTTGCGGAAATCTGTGCTGACCATCATATTGCCTTTATTGGCCCGACTCCCGAAGCAATCAGGCTGATGGGAGATAAATCCACAGCTAAAGAAACCATGCAAAAAGCTCTGGTTCCCACAGTACCCGGTAGTGATGGCTTAGTAGAATCAGAGCATGAGGGATTGCTAATTGCCAAGGATATGGATTATCCGATAATGATTAAAGCTACAGCTGGTGGCGGCGGACGAGGAATGCGTTTAGTCCGTTCTGAAAGCGAATTTGTTAAACTTTTCTTGGCGGCCCAAGGGGAAGCGGGAGCAGCCTTTGGTAATTCTGGCGTTTATGTAGAAAAATTTATTGAACGTCCCCGCCATATTGAATTTCAAATTTTGGCAGATAATTACGGTAACGTCATCCATCTGGGTGAAAGGGACTGTTCGATTCAGCGCCGCAATCAAAAGTTATTAGAAGAAGCTCCCAGTGCAGCACTTGACCCAGAACTACGAGACAAAATGGGACAAGCAGCTGTGAGAGCTGCTCAGTTTATTAATTTTACTGGGGCTGGCACAGTTGAGTTTCTTCTAGATCAGTCTGGTAAGTTCTACTTTATGGAAATGAACACCAGGATTCAAGTTGAGCATCCTGTGACAGAGATGGTTACAGGAATAGACTTAGTTGCCGAACAAATTCGCATTGCCCAAGGGGAAAGACTGAAAATTACCCAGGATCAAGTAGTTTTGCGGGGTCATGCTATTGAATGCCGCATTAATGCTGAAGACCCTGACCATAATTTTCGACCCGCACCGGGACGTATTAGTGGCTATCTTCCTCCTGGTGGCCCAGGTGTTCGCATTGATTCCCATGTTTACACCGATTACCAAATCCCCCCTTATTATGATTCCCTCATTGGTAAATTAATTGTTTGGGGTCCAGACCGAGCCACTGCAATTAACCGTATGAAACGCGCCTTGCGAGAATGTGCCATTACCGGACTTCCTACCACCATTGGATTTCACCAAAAAATCATGGAAAATCCCCAATTTTTGCAAGGTAATGTCTACACCAATTTTGTCCAAGAGATGAATCTTTAGGGAGTGGGGTGTGGGGAGTGTGGGATATCAGCCCACTTCTTCCCCCCTGGCTCTTCCATCTCTCTAATTTAAACGAGTCATCATGGTGAGTAATCCTTGCTGACCGAGTAGAATTTCCCTAATGAGGCTGAAAATTCCCACCCAAAGGATGGGGGTAATATCTACCCCTCCGATGGGTTGTACTAACTTTCGCAATGGCACTAAAAAAGGTTCAGTAGGCCAGGCGATGAGATTAAAGGGCAAACGATTTAGGTCTACTTGTGGATACCAAGTCAGGATGATGCGGAAAATAAACAAAAATATCATCAGTCCCAAAACAGGGCTGAGAATCCAAACGGTCAGGTTAACACCAGTCATCGGTTTGAGCTACTATTTGTGAACTTAGAAAGAATTTAGGCGATCGCCAGCAAATTGGCAGCTTTGTTAAGTATTCTTTCTTTGATTTTAACTAATTGAACCCAGCACTCCTTTTTTCACTCAACACTTTTTTGCGAGACACCATATTAGAATTATGATGAAGTGTGTAAAAAAAGGTTTAGAATTATGACCCCTTCATTAGCAAATTTTCTTTGGAGTCTACTCTGGGGTGGTTTGATTGTAGTAGTCCCCGCTACAGTTGGGCTGATTTTCATTAGCCAAAAAGATAAAATTCAGCGTTCATAATGCTTTGGAGAGTCCCTTAGACTCTCATTTCTCACCGATTGTCTGTCAGCTATTTTGGTTAAAACTGATTTAAAGTAGTTTATCTAATTGCACTAAATGCAAAAAATCCTCCCACGGAGGACAAGTTATACTTAGTTGACAGACATCGGCTTTTTTGCTGGCGGTGAATAGCTTGAGAATTTCTCCTTACCAAAGGCTTTACAGCTTAAATATATTGTGCATATTGTGTCTGATTAGAGTAGTGATTTTAATTGTGACTCGCTAACATAGATTTGATATTTGGAAAAGAACAATGGTAAATTTTGGGCTGAACTCAGCCAGCGTTCTGGCTCAAGTCAATTTTGGGACGAACTCAGCCAGTATTCTAGGAATTTTCCTGGCTGTGTCTGGGGCAGCACTGTATTTTCTCCGCACTGTGCGTCCAGAACTGTCACGAGATCAAGATATCTTTTTTGCAGCAGTGGGCTTACTCTGCGGCTTCATTCTCATTTTCCAAGGATGGCGTTTAGACCCAATTTTGCAATTTAATCAGCTGCTGTTAGTTGGTTCAACTGTGTTTTTTGCGGTTGAAAGTATTCGTTTGCGAGGTATCGCTACTCAACAAGCTAAACGGAATACTCCCATTGTGGACGAAGAGCGAGAAGTTAGCAGAAACTATTCCTACAATCGCAGAGGATATGAGGCTGAAGTGGAGGATGATTTAGAACCACTGCCTTATGAAGAGGAAGAAC
Source organism: Nodularia sp. UHCC 0506 (assembly GCF_034931045.1). NCBI lineage: Bacteria > Bacillati > Cyanobacteriota > Cyanophyceae > Nostocales > Nodulariaceae > Nodularia > Nodularia sp. UHCC 0506. The sequence goes on along the minus strand of NZ_JAYGHH010000035.1, from coordinate 16,137 downwards.
CACCTGTACGTCCTCGGATTCGGGGTAGTAGGGATACTCGTTCTCCACGTGATGACTACTACGAGGAACAATCCCCACGTCGTCCAGAACGCCGCAGCAGTAGAGAAAGACCAGAAACAGGAGCAAAAAGCCGTCGGACTAGTTCTAGCCGTCCTGTGAGTCGCAATCCTGAGAGTTTTGAACAAGAAGATTGGAGTGCTTCTAGTAGGCCAGTTGATGATTGGGAAAGCCCAGAAGGGGAAGTGAGAAAATCTTCTCGTCGTAGTACTAGACCACCACGCCCAGACACTCCCGACCAGGATATTCCACCCAGAACCAGAAAGCGCCGCCCACCTGCTGACTCAGGTTCACGGAGGACACGTGAAGATGATGATGCTATACCAACTGAATACGTACCATATAACCCCATTGAAAAACCCAATGAAGAGTCAGATAATTCCACTGATTTTGATGATGGTATGATTTAAAACTTTTGGGTGAGAATTAGGTCTGAAGGCGATGGAAGACAATTGAGGTGAAAAGACTTACGCCTAGATGTTGGCTCCAAAAATCAATTCATTGGAGCCTGGTTTTTAGCTTTACTAGTTTATTGTTATCTTGCAACTCTAACGAAATACCCATAGGGTCTATTTCTTTAAACAGTCGCTACACTGAAGAGCAACCCGTGTTGAGTGGAAATGGACGCTTTTTAGCGTTTATATCTCATCGCAATGGTAGTCACCAACTGTTGATCTACGACTTGACAGAACAACGGTTGGTTAGCACCCCAGGCTTAAATAGACCCAGGGCAATTACTGAAAGTCCGAGTTTAAGTTACACGGGGCGTTATATTGCTTACCTGACAAGTGACCAAGGTAGACCTGTGGTAGCACTTTACGATCGCGCTACGCAAAAGTCACAAATTATTACTCCCACTTATCGCGGTTGGGTGAGAAATCCGGGAATCAGCCCAGATGGTCGTTATGTTGTGTTTGAAACTGCAAGCCGTGGTCAGTGGGATATTGAAGTTTTAGACCGGGGACCGAATATTGAGTTAGATATTCCCAGTGGTGCAAGTGTTAGATGAGAATTTGTTTTATAACCAATGACCAATGACCAATGACCAATGACTAATATAAATATTTTTATACCTATATTTGTTGCGAGTTTGGCTTTATTGGGTGGCTGTGTTGGTTATCCTCGCCTAGCAAATTATCCTTTTGATCCTGGTGGTCGGAGTCTTAATAGTCCAGCCTCGGAACTAAATCCCCAAATTTCTGGGAGATATATTGTTTTTACAAGCGATCGCCGGGGTAGTCAAGATGTATATATGTTTGATACGCTGACTCGCAGTTTGGTAAATTTACCAGGTTTAAATTCTTTAGATACCATTGCCTCTCATCCTAGCGTTGCTGAAAATGGCCGTTATATTGTTTTTGCTGCTAGTCGTCAGGGACGATCTACTATTTTTCTCTATGACCGAGAAACTAGACAATCAAGAAATTTAACGAATAACTTACCAGCAGAAGTCCGTAACCCTACTATTAGCGCTGACGGTCGGAGGATTGCATTTGAGTATAGTAACAATGGGCAATGGGATGTTTTGGTTTATGAACAATCTGGACAAAGGTTGAATATATCTCAAGATCCGCGTTAAGAGACTGACAAATAAAAAAATACTTACGAGGTGTGATGCCTGCTCATCACCAAGGACGAGCAGGGCTTGGTATGATAACTCTAATTGTTCTGAATTATCTGCTGTATCTGCTGTTGTAAACCTGGATCTTGCTGAATGGCGACCAATATCTCATTGAAGCGGTTCGGTTCTAACCCCCCAGCCCGCACTAATTCCTCCTGTTGGGTCAAAGTTTCCTGTTGGATTGACTGGATTTCAGGGGCTACTAGATTAAAAGACTGTTGCTCCTCTGGAGTTGCTGGTGAAGATGGTGTAGTTCCAGGGGACTGCTGTGCTTCGGAAAGCTCTTGAAATCGCTCTACGCTCAGGCCTGATTGCTCAATTATTTGTACAGCCATCTGTTGAGATGTTTGACCAATTTCCTGCAATGCTGGGATCAGGTTAGCAAATTGTTGCAGTTCTTCTTGGCTAATAATAGTTTGTGCTTGAGAGAGTTGAAATTGTGCCTGTAGTGCTTGAGACACTAGAGTTGGAGTTTTTGATTCTGGAGCTTGTGCTAGTGCAGAAACATTATTTGCCAGCAAAAAAACGAAAATAGAGCTACCTTTCAAAAGTTGCTTTAACATACTGACTGACTTCCTCCGTAGAAATTACTTGCCTTACTAACGCAAGGGAATTGTTTTCAAGAAATCCAGCTTGTTGGGTTCTTCTTCCCAGATGTATTGAGCAATTGAAGTGATAGCAAATACATGGTATTACTGATGTTTGAATCGGTTCGTGGACATCAATAACATCAGTTTCCGCCTAGCTTAATACAACTTGATCGATTTCTGCAAGATGACAGAGAAAGGTCTTTTTTGGGGATTTATAGTCAAGTCATTTTTGTTCTTGAGTAAGCTGTTCTATATTTAACTTGCATAAAATGTGCGGTCAAAATGTCCACCCTAAAAGAGTTAGTCCAAATAATTTAAATAATTGAAAATTCATAAAAAAAGCCCCCGGATGGGAGCTTAGGGAGTTATTCGCGTGGAGTGAATAACTAATAATTAATACTCAAAGTAGATACAGTAATCCGAACAAAATAATCCAAATTACGTCCACAAAGTGCCAATAGATTTCCGCCGCTTCGATACCGAAGTGCTTTTCATTACTGTAGTGACCGGGAACACGCGATCGCCACAACACAGCCACAATGGCCAAAACGCCGATAGTAACGTGCAGTCCGTGGAAGCCAGTTAAAACATAAAATGCACTAGCAAACAAATTGGTAGTCAGACCAAATTCCAGGTGAGCATATTCATAAACCTGACCCACCAAAAAAATAGCACCCATCAACGCCGTAATTGTCAACCAAATCCGCATACCCTTGGCATCATTTTTTTTGATGGCGGTATCAGCATTGTGCATGACAAAACTACTAGCAATTAGATTGATAGTATTAACTCCGGGTAGCAATAATTCTAATTCTGGTGTGCCTTCTGGCGGCCATGCAGGTAAGGTAGCACGGAAAGCTAAATAAGCTCCGAACATCCCCAGAAAAAGCATTCCTTCAGCGATCAGAAACACCACTAACCCAAACAGACGATGATCTGGATGTGCTTCGTGATGAGCATCTGCTGTTGCAGCATGATGATTGAGTTCAGTTTTCGCTGGGTCAATTATTTGACTTTGCATGAATCTTTAAAAACGTATTGTAATTGGGAATTGGGAATGGGGAAGAGGCAGAGGGGCAGGGGGCAGGGGGCAGGGGAGAAGAGGAAAGGTTGGTTGTTAAGCAGCCGGGAGGGAGTGTAAAGTAATTTCCAACTCCCCTCCGCTCCCTGCTCCCCTCTCCCCTGCTTCGTCTTAAACGCCAGACTCAATAGTTGGGTATGGTTCACCAGGTTCGAGATTTAAAACCTCTTGGATATCTACTTTTTTATCACCTACGCCATAGTCGTAAGGGCCAGTAGCTAATACCGGAAGTTGCTCAAAATTCTCAATGGCTGGTGGTGAAGTAGTCATCCATTCTAGGGTGAGTCCCCGCCAAGGATTATCACCAGCTTTTTCGCCATACCACCAACTCCAAACGGCATTGATAATAAAGGGTAATGTGGAAATCGCCAGAATATATGATCCGTAGGTGCAGATTTCATTTAAGGAGGTGAATTTGGGGTCATATTGGGCAATTCGGCGGTTCATGCCCATCAGCCCTAGCTTATGCATGGGCAAAAAGGTCATATTCAGACCGACAATGGTTAAAACAGCATGAACTCTGCCCCAAAATTCGTTCATCATTCGTCCCGTCATTTTCGGGAACCAGTGGTAGATAGCGGCAAAAATTCCCAAAACGCTACCACCAAAGAGGACGTAGTGCAAGTGTGCCACTACAAAATAAGTATCATGAACGTGAATATCAAAGGGAACCGCCGCTAACATGACACCACTGATCCCGCCAATCACGAAGGTTCCTAAAAAACCCATTGCAAAAATCATGGGACTATTGAGGCTGATTTTGCCTCCCCAGATAGTTGCTAACCAACCAAAAATTTTAATTCCAGTGGGTACAGCAATGATCATGGTGGTGATCATAAAAAACATTCGTAACCAACCGGGGACACCACTGGTAAACATATGGTGCGCCCAGACGATTAGCCCTAAGAAACTAATTGCTAGGGATGAATAGGCGATCGCCTTATAACCAAAAATCGGCTTACGGGCATGAACTGGCAGAATTTCCGAAATTGCCCCAAAGAAAGGCAAAATCATGATATAAACCGCCGGGTGAGAATAAAACCAGAACATATGCTGGTAAACCACCGGATCACCCCCACCAGTGGGGTTAAAAAATGTTGTCCCTGCTAACAAATCAAAGCCCAACAGAATCAGCGCCCCTGCTAAAACTGGTGTAGATAGCAACACTAAAGCCGAAGTTGCCAACATTGACCAGCAAAACAAAGGCATTTGATGAACACCCATACTAGGAACACGCATTTTGAGAATCGTCACTAAAAAGTTAATCGCTCCCAAAATTGACGATGTACCCAACAGTAGGACACTCATAATCCAAATTCCCTCACCCACTTGACCTGTTACCAAGCTCAAAGGAGGGTAAGAAGTCCAACCAGCATCAGGCGCATCACCCAGGGCTAAACTAGCGATGAGCAAAATCCCGGCTGGGGGAATCATCCAAAAAGCTACAGCATTCAAGCGCGGAAATGCCATATCTCTAGCCCCAATCATCAAGGGAATCAGATAGTTAGCAAATCCTGCCCCGGCTGGCACAATCCACAAAAAAATCATGATTGTGGCGTGCAGTGTGAATAGACTGTTATAAATTTCTGGGCTAACAAAATCTACTTCCGGGGTACGTAGTTCTGTTCGCACCAAGTCAGCCATTACGCCGCCGATACAGTAGAAAATAAACGAAGTAACTAGGTATTGAATTCCAATCACCTTGTGATCGGTGCTGAAACCAAAAAAGTCTCGCCAATGTCTTTCTTCTGGTTCTTCTATATGAGGCGGAATATTGGCAGTTTTTTCTAACTGAGTTTGTGTCATAGGTTAATTATTCATTAGTCATTAGTCATTGGTCATTAGTCATTAGGGAAATTAATTTTCTGGTGTTCCCTAGTTGTTTCTCTGGACTGAATGACCATGAATTTCTGTTTTCAGTCATGCTTGGTATTGTCAAGGTAGTGACAGATTCACCCCTAACTCAGCCAGCCACACTTTTTACTCAACACTCATTTGGTGTATGTGATGTAACATTTCTGGTTGAATCCCCATGTCCTTAGTGTAATGAGTTAGAAATTCATCTGGGGATAAATCCGCAGGATTAACAGCAACGGCTTGATTAAGAGTTTCGCTACTAGCAAGTAATTGTTCTTGCATCCAAGCATCATAAGCTTCTTGGCTTTCTACTACGATTTGGCTTTTCATTGCTCCGTGGTAAGGGCCGCAAAGTTCAGCACAAATGAGGTCATAAGTACCAGCTATTCTGGGGGTGAACCGAATTTCGCTTTGTCTACCGGGGATAGCATCTTGTTTCAAGCGGAATTCTGGAACCCAAAAAGCATGAATGACATCATTGGCTGTCATATTGATCTGGACTTCCCGACCCACGGGAACGTGCATCTCACCTGTAGTGATTTCTGTATCAGGATAGGTGAAAATCCACGCGTATTGTAGACCAGTGACATTAACTCGCAATTCTGGTGGTAAACCTGCTCTTTCAGGACTACCGCCAATTGTGGGAGCCACACTACCCACCCCAGGAGCATTGCGTTTTTGGGGAATTTGGTCAGCATTGCGAACTGCTGCGGTTGCTGGGTCTTCCATAGCCTGATCAGACTTTTCTTGATTCAGGTTGGGGCCTGTGCTGGGTGGGGTATCGCTTAAAGTGGCGGCGATTGCAGCCCCTGGCATTGTCATGGATTCCTGAGTAATCGGGGCTTCGTGAACAGAGTGAGGATCAAAGCCACCGATATCGTTGTACACCTCAAAGCTATAAACAGAAATACCGAGAACGATAATGGCTGGGATCGCCGTCCAGAGGATTTCTAAAGGCACGTTGCCCTCAATGGGCGGCCCATCTTCGTTATCACCTGCCCGCCGACGATATTTAATTGCAGAGTAAATCAAAATACCTTCGACAAGTAAGAATATGCCTGTGGAAACGATCATCATCGTGTTAAACAGACCATCCACTAAAACGGCTTCGTCTGTGGCGGCTGTTGGCAACAGACCGTGATTTTGACCGTACCAAAGGCTGAATAGCGTTAGTACGACACCAATTAGTAATGTCCAGATGGAACTTGGAATCTTCACGGTTTACTTAAAAGAATTTACTACGTTATCTCTATGCTACTCACTTACTAAATGTAGTGCAGGTAATAAAATATGGTGTCTCATTGTTTTAAGATTTTATTAATTTTTTCGACTAATTTACTAATTTTGGGTACAAGAGATTTATTAGATACTGCCAAAAGTAAAAATAAATCAGTAAAAATCTGTGAAAAAATTTAAGAAAGAATTTAGATTAGCAAAGTTAATGATTAATTATCAATTGCTATCTCGTTAAAAAATACCTAAAGCTCCGGCTAAAAGTAGCTAGAGTGATCCAAAGTATAAGTGCAAGCCAATCTTTTAAACTCTGGCTCATACGTTAGGGTGTAGATGGGTCGTTACTAAAAATTGAAAATTTTAAGAGAGTTACCACCAAGAACGGGTGGAAGGTACTGTTCATGAATGAATTTGTCCTACAACAACAAAATGAAGCGGCAACTGAGCAGCGAAAGCCCAAGGAAGTGATTCGTCGCTTAGTGTGGAAAATGTGCATAGCCACCTTGATTTTGATGGCCATAGGCAGTGCCACCCGTGTGATGAATGCTGGGCTTGCTTGCCCGGATTGGCCATTGTGCTATGGAGAACTAGTGCCAGCCAAGCAAATGAATCTTCAAGTTTTCTTGGAGTGGTTTCACAGATTGGATGCAGGGTTAATTGGTTTAAGCGCGATCGCCCTGGCTGGTTTATCCTGGTGGCATCGACGTTTTTTACCCACTTGGCTACCCTGGGCATCCACGTTTGCCCTGTTTTTAATTGTCTTCCAAGGTATTTTAGGAGGACTCACCGTCACCCAACTGTTGCGGTTTGATATCGTTACAGCCCATTTGGGAACGGCGCTGTTGTTTTTCACTACCCTACTGATTGTCGGCATCACCCTCACCCCCTATCAAGGAACTGGTACTGTTGGTAAGTTACCTTGGTTTGGTTTAAGTGCCGTTATTCTTGTTTACCTGCAAAGTATACTCGGTGCTTTGGTAGGGTCTCGCTGGGCATTACACCAATGCTTTGGTGATTCTCAGCTTTGTAATGTGATGTATAGCCATATTTTGGGCTTAGTACCGCCAACTGTAGCTACCTTGGCAGTAGTATTTATCTCCCGACGGACACCAGCACTGCATCCAGCCTTGCGGCGACTGGCAAATATTGCTGGTGGGTTATTGCTGTTACAAATAGTCTTGGGAGTTGCTACTTTCCGGTTACATCTTCAAGTCGAGGTTTTGACAGTTTCTCACCAAACTGTGGGGGCCGTTTTGCTGGGTACTTTAGTAGCTTTTACAGTTCTAGCGCTGCGTGACTGGGCTATGTCCCGTGAAATCAAGGCTTTCCCTGTTGGTTCAACAGTAAATGTTACCAATACACCAGCAAATGGATCGAATGCCTAAATTAATTCCAGTTCGTTTTGCTATTGCAGTAATCACGATGATTATTAATATGAAACGAATTTGGCATCACATCTAGCAACAATCTCTATTAACTAGAAGTGGTAAAACCATAAAAACCAAAACCCGCCTCCGCCCCCCAAAGAAGTCTCGACTTTCTGAGCCAGTTTGAGCCAGGGGAGATGGGGGATCGGTGGGAGATTAGGGAGCAAATCTTCCTGATCTTCTCCATTCTCCTCATTTCTCTCATTTTCCCTGAGTCTCAGTAACTATTTTTAATGTCAACTCAGTATGAGCAGCGGCCGCATAAAAGTTGTTGAAAAATAAGGAACAAGAGCCAAAATGATTGAGACTAATGTCTCTCGCCACCACCAAACACTTCTCCAGGTTATCCAAAGCTACTATCAACTCACCAAGCCCCGGATTATCCCATTGCTGTTGATTACCACGGCGGGAAGTATGTGGATTGCTGCACAGGGACAAGTAGATCCATTGTTGCTGCTAGTAACTCTTACTGGTGGCACTTTGGCTGCTGCTAGCGCCCAGACAATTAACTGTATCTATGATCGGGATATTGACTATGATATGGAACGGACGCGTCATCGTCCTATCCCTTCGGGTAAGGTGCAGCCTCGTGATGCCTTGATTTTTGCGATCGCTCTAGCTGTGATGTCTTTTTCACTACTAGCGGTATTCGCAAATTTATTGGCTGCTTGTCTAGCATTCTCCGGCATTGTCTTTTATATTTTGATCTACACCCATTGGTTGAAACGCCACAGCACTCAAAATATTGTCATTGGTGGAGCCGCAGGAGCAATTCCGGCTTTAGTGGGTTGGGCTGCTGTCACGGGGACTTTAAGCTGGGCAGCATGGTTAATTTTTGCCATAGTCTTTTTATGGACACCTCCCCATTTCTGGGCGTTAGCGCTGATGATTCGGGATGATTACGCCAAAGTTGGTATTCCCATGTTACCTGTGATTGAGGGTGATACGGCAACCGTTAAGCAAATTTGGTACTACACACTCACCACAGTCGCAGCTACGGTGTTACTAGTTTATCCCTTGCACGCCAGTGGATTTGTCTATGGAGCGATCGCTGTGAGCTTGGGAGGATTATTTGTCCACAAATCTTGGCGTTTGTTACACAACCCAGAGGATCGCACTATAGCTAGAGAGTTGTTTCTCTATTCCATCTCTTACATGATGCTGTTGTGTTTGGGTATGGTGATAGATAGCCTGCCTATTACCCACAATCTGATTAGTGCGGTAATTAGCCAGCTGCATTTCATTACCTAATTAGTAGAGGGTAAAATTCCCGAAAATAAATCGCCCAAAAATCGTAAGGTGGGTTACGTTGTCGCTAACCCACCATCATCACTCTGAACTTTCTTCACTCAGCACTCAGCACTCAGCACTCAGCACTTAGAAAGGCACTCAGCACTCAGCACTCAGCACTCAGCACTCAGCACTTAGAAAGGCACTCAGCACTTAGAAAGGCACTCAGAACTTTACGATAACAGCCAAAGAATTAACCCAGTACCTAATATACAAATAATTCCCGCAGCCCCAGCTAGGGGTTTTTTGTTTTTACCAGTCCACCATTCCGAAGCTTTACCAGTATACGTAATCAATTCTGCTGTATCTACAGTAGCGATCGCCCATACTAAAGCAGCGTGCAATCCCCAAGCTATACCCAAACTACCACCATCAGTAATCCTAGCCAACACCAACATCATTCCCATTAGCCACAATCCAGGGATTTGGGGTTGAGTTTCCCGTTGCTCCCAAACTAAATGCAGCAGGGCAAAAATTAAGCTAGAAATTGCCGCAGCTACCCAGAAAGGGTAATCACGCTCTAATTCAGTTAACAAAAAACCACGAAAAACTAACTCTTCTATACCCCCAACTAACAAGGCTACCAATAAAATAGTTGGCAAAATGGATGGTATCAACTTGATATTTAATTTTTCCAAACGACACCAGCCTAGCCAAAATTGGCAGGTAAACATAATTGTTAGGCTGAATATTCCCAAACCAAAACCAACTGCTAAGGAACTCAGCAGAGAAACATTACCCAAAAAGCCGTAATCTGAGAAAGATTTATGAGATAGCCAAATAAATCCCCAAAGAACCAGGGGAGCTAATAGATAAAGTGGCACTAATAAGGGTAATTTTTGTTCTGGCTGTAAAGGTTTGGTAGGTTGCCAATTCAGTATCATTGCTATTACTGCTGCTATTGGCAACCAGCATCCTATCCAGCTAATAAAAAATGTTATCACGACCACCGGGACTGATGCGTTTTCTATAAATGTTCGTAAGGTATTGACTATATTTATCAAAATAGACATAAAAAAACACGATAGACTACTTGCTTATTAATCAAGACTCTACTAGAATCTGTGACTTCTGCAAGGGGTCTAATCGTATTTTTACAATCTTACAAAATTTCAGCCAAGAAAATTAGCAGTTAGCTGTAGTGCTAGGAATGAATATCAAGCCTTCACCATCAGCAAATTTACTCTTACTCTTCCAAATCTTCATCTGATTCTTCAGCGTCGATATCTTCAGATGTGGCTTTCTTATCAGTTTCACCAAGTTGAATCAAGTGAATATGCTTATATCCCAGTCTGATTTCAAACTCATCACCAGGCTTTAAATTCATTGCCTTAGTGTAGGTAGCACCAATCACAATTTGACCGTTTTGGTGGACGCTGACTCGATATGTCGGTTCACGTCCACGACCATCTTTAGGAGCCTCTGGACTAAGAGGAATACCTCTAGCCGATAGCAAAGCATCATAAAAATCTGTGAGATTAACGCGAACTTGATTATTCTTAGTAACGGTGTAGTAGCCGCACTGCTTGGCTCTCTCTCTACGAGGTAAATTAGAAAGTTCTTTTACCTTAGCAAGCAATGCTTTTCCAGTTAATGGTGCGGTTGCAGTTTCAGTCATTACGCTCAAATTTTCCTTACTCTCTCCAAACTGATAAACGAAGTTGTTTCATGCCAGTATTTGACTACTCATGACCCTAGTATGGGGGATAAATTCCTGCTGATAGGTTGAGTTACAAGCGCCTATATTATGGTCAACCGCAACAAATTAGAGGTCATGGTGGCCATCAACATTAATTTAGGTGATTTTACGGCTCCTTTAACCATTACTCGCCATCAGAAATCAATTGATTTTCTCTTTTAGCGCTACTGTAACGGTGTAAATTTCAGCCCCCTTCACAATAGGTTTGAGTTCTACTACAAATAAGTCGTAGACCCAATAAATTGCAGGCTTTCAACTTTCAGTGCTGACCTTTATTGCCCTTGAGTTGTTAGGTTTTCCCTAGCTGACTCTCCAGCCCAGGACAGCATAGTATTTGAATAGGCTCTTACGGACATACACCTTTGTCCTGCCTGTAGAGACGCGAATTTTCTTGCCTCTACATTACGAATTAACAAAGCAGCATTAACCATGCTTATGCAGCTATTGGTTCTGGATTTGTTACTTCATAATTTTATATTAAATACTAGCATGAACTAATAATAGCAAAATAATTGTTTAGTTTTGAATTTAACTTGCTGATAGACTTTAATCGAAATATCTAACCAAGGGGAGGCAAAAAGCGGTGAAGATTTTCCTCAAGCTTTATCACCTTAGTGAGTATTGCAGCATGGCTTTTATAAAAATTAATCTAAATTTAGACGAGCAGTTTTGACAAATGAGTTAAATCCCAAATTTCCTTGATTTCGTACAGACAAATCTAAGAGGGGATTGTCCTGCTGGTTTATGCTCACAAGACAAAAAGCGGACAGCCATTATATACGTCTGTCTTTGGGAAGAATAAATTTTTCCATGTTTTCCAAATACTTGATTCTCACCAGATGTTTATCAACTGGTTTGGCACTTCCATCTCTATAAAAAACTCCCCTTTCCGACTCATCAGGGATTTTTATAAGCAATGGGAGCAATTGCTCTTAGCATCAAGATATATTGAGAAACATTACTGCATTTGGTTTGGATATATTTACTATGCCGGAGATGAACGTCGTTCTTTCTCCTGCTCAACCTGATTGCGGTTGTACTGCCAAACAAGTAATTTAAACGCTCCCTCCACCATTACCTAATCTAAGTTTGGTTTTGGAGCTTGATAATAATATCACTTATAGCACTTCTTCAAATTAAATTTTAATGGTTATCCTTAAACTAGAATCAGTTACGCTTTGATGATCAGCCGATTAATACTTGGCGGGTAATGAAAGGCAACGAGAGTATAGCTCAATTTGTTCAACCAGCAGCCTTTGCTCACGATTTCTGAGGCTGGTGATATAATTTTAAGATTTTGGTTAGTGATAATGGAAGTTCTATTTAAGATCATTCGGCAGCAACAAAATTCTTCTCCTGTTGTACAAACTTACCTTTTAGATGTAGATTCTGGCAAGACAATCTTGGACTGCCTCAATCAAATTAAGTGGGAACTAGATGGAACACTCGCTTTTCGCAAAAATTGTCGCAATACTATTTGTGGTAGCTGTGCTATGCGAATCAATGGGCGTTCAGCTTTAGCTTGTAAGGAAAATGTTGGTAGTGAACTGGCTAGATTGCCTCAAGTTCCTGCTTTGGAGAATAATGCCAACACTATTCGGGAAATTACAGTAGCTCCTTTAGGTAATATGCCCGTGATTAAAGATTTAGTCGTGGAGATGAGCAGTTTCTGGAATCAACTAGATGCAGTGGCTCCTTATGTGAGTACAGCAGCGCGACAGGTTCCAGAAAGGGAATTTTTACAGACACCTCTAGAGCGATCGCGTCTTGACCAGACTGGCAATTGTATTTTATGTGGTGCTTGCTACTCTGAATGTAATGCTCGTGAAGTTAATCCTGATTTTGTGGGACCTCATGCTTTAGCTAAAGCCTTTCGCATGGTTGCTGACTCTCGTGATAGTGAAACTGAAAATCGCTTAGAAAGTTATAATGAAGGAACTAAAGGAGTTTGGGGTTGCACTCGTTGTTTTTACTGTGATTCAGTTTGTCCAATGGAAGTAGCTCCATTAGAGCAAATCACGAAAATCAAACAAGAAATTCTCCAACGCAAAGAAGCCAAAGACAGTCGTTCAATTCGCCACCGCAAAGTATTAGTCGATTTGGTCAAAGAAGGTGGTTGGATTGATGAACGTCAATTTGGTATCCAAGTTGTTGGTAACTACTTTAAAGATTTAAAAGGATTACTTAGTCTTGCGCCTCTAGGTCTACGAATGATTGTTCGGGGTAAATTCCCACTTGTCTTTGAACCGTCTGAAGGTACTCAACAAGTGCGATCGCTCATCGAATCTGTGCAAAAAAGGGCTGAGACGTAACGAATCGCGTCTGATTCAGAAATTTCCCCATCTTGATGATTAACTATACGTTCGCTCATTTAAAACGGGCGAAGTCTGGAAATTGAAGGATTTTGGTGAGTTACAGACTACTGGCATGGCAAGCTTAAAATAGTGCATAAGCATAAATATTGTGGGGTGGGCTTCCAGCCCGCCCAGAACAGGCATCTTGCCTGTTCCACAAGAGAAACATCATTGGTATTTCGTTTATATACCCAGATTTTTCTGTATTTTAGCTAAATTTTCCCAAATTAAAGAATATCATGGTGAAGGTAACTATAGTTACTACTTAAATAACTGCGGCTTTTAACTATGCCTCTTACCTTCACCTTTGCTCTCAGCCAAAACCAAACTTTTGAACTGCGCTGTGATTACGGTACGCGCCGTCTCGATACTAATGAATTAGGTAGTCTGATTAATCTGTGTGAAGAAAGTTACTATTCTCAAGAAGAGGATGACACCGCACAGTTACGGAATATCGGCTGTCAGTTGTATTCGTGGTTGGATGGGAAGGAAGGATGGTTACGCCAAGCTTTAAATGCAGAAAATCACGGCACAATATATTTAGATTTAATTCAAACCAGTGAAGCTCAAGGTTTAAACCCCCAAACTCAAAAGGTGGCGTTGGGTTTAGCTCATTTGCCTTGGGAATTATTACACAACGGCACAGTATTTTTACATAAACTTTTACCAGTCAGAGCAGTCAAGCAACAAAATAACCCAGTTATTCCCCAACAAAATCGCCCGTTGCGGCTGTTGTTTATGGCGACTTCACCAGAACACCCAGGAATTGCACCTCTACAATTTGAGCAGGAAGAGGCGAATATTCTCACAGTGAGAAAAGGTCAGACTTTAGCGTTGATTGTGGAGGAAAGCGGCTCGGTGGCTGAGTTGGGGAATTTAGTTCAGTCATATCCCGCAGATTATTTTGATGTGTTCCATTTGACTGGGCATGGTGTTATTTATACAATTAGGCAGTTTGGGGGCTATCTGCCGCTAGGTCGTAAAATTCCCGATTATACTCCCTGCTTCATTACCGAGGATGAGGTGGGAGGTGTACAATTTACTACCGTTGATGATTTAGCTAAAGCATTTCGGGGACGCTTTCCTCGTGTGGTGTTTCTCTCTGGCTGTCACACTGGGCAACTTGCTAATAATGGTACTGTTCCCTCAATGGCGCAGGCTTTGGTGAAAGCGGGTGTGGGTGTGGTTTTGGGCTGGGCGCGTCCGGTGTTTGACAGGACAGGTATTATTGCTGCACAAGCGCTGTATCAAGCTTTAGCGACGGGGGCGACGGTGGAAGATGCTGTAAGAACGGCACAGCAGGAAATGATTACTCAGGAATGTTCCGACTGGCATTTATTGCGGATTTATCGGGATACTCGCCAGATTCAGGAGTTAGTTACACCTCTGCTGACCAGAAAGCGCGAAAGGCTGAAATTTACACCACCTGAAAGCGAATTTCTCGATGAAAACAATATTGTCAAAGTTGCCAGTCGGGGGGAATTTGTCGGACGCAGAAAAGCTTTGCAGCGTGGGATGTTGGCTTTGCGGGCAACTAGCGACCATATCGGCGTTTTTCTGGCGGGAATGGGGGGTTTGGGTAAAAGTTCTCTAGCGGCGCGGTTGTGTACACGGGTGCAGTCGCAACGTCCCAATTTTCAGCGCGTGGTGTTGATTGGGCCTGTGAACGAGGTGGGTTTAATTAATAAGCTGGCGAGTAAGTATGAACGGTTTGCAGGTGTACCGGCTTTGTTAAATCAGCCGGGAATTTCTTTTAAAGGGCGGTTGCAAAACTTTTTTGAGGCGATAGAAGAGACACAGGATCAGCCTTTATTGTTGGTTTTAGATGACTTTGAGCAGAATATCCCCCAAGGGAATATAGCAGATGGTAGTCTGCGGATGACTGCGGAAGCTTATGAGGTGTTAGCGGCTTTGTGTGCAGCTTTGGCTGAGAATCAAGCAGAAAGTCGGTTAATTGTTACCTGTCGCTATCTCAAGGAAGATACTCTTCCACCCCATCGCTTACATTTGGAAAGTTTAAAGGGGATGGGTGAGGCGGATATTAATAAAATATATTGGCAATTGGATCAGGATGTGAGGTTGCAAGTGAGAAAGCAGCGCCTCCTGACAATTGCTGATGGAAATCCGCGCTTGTTGAAGTGGCTGGTGGAAATTGTGCAGTTACCAGATTTGGCTACAGATGAGTTGCTGACAAAGTTGGAGGGTGTGCAACTCAAGTTTCGGGAAGATATTTTGGCGGAAGTTTTGTTAAATGCTTTGGAGGATGAGGAAAAAAAGTTTCTGGCTAGGTTGAGTGTGTTTCGTCTCCCGGTGACGGAGGAAATAATTAAGAACCTCTCCCCAACCCCTCTCCTACGAGGAGAGGGGCTTCAGACTTCCACTTTAGGGGTTGGGGGGTTAGGTTTCCTACCCAAATTAATTAGCCTCAGTTTAGTGGAGTCAGCGACAACTTACGCCCAGCAAATTGCTGAATATCGGGTGACGAAGATTTTAGAACCGTTGCTGCAACCGATATTAACTGAAGAAGAATGGCAAACTACGCGCCAAGCGGCGACACGTCAAATTTATCAAACTTGGTGGGAAGAAACGGATAACCGTAACGAAGAAGAGGGGCGAGAAATTATCAGGTTGGCGGTGTTGGGACAGGAAAAAGAAATCGCCGTTAGCGTGGGAGATATCATTGCAATTCGCTGGGTGAATAATAGCCGATATGTGGAAGCGTGGGAACTATGCCAAGAAATTCTGCAACTAGGGAAAGATTACCGGCTTTTGGGAACTATTGCTAGGGCAGGACAAGTTTTGGGTTTTGTTAAAGAAGCACTGACGCATTATGAACGAGCTTTAGAACTTTGCCCAGAAGATGATTTAGAACAAAAAGCCGCCACCCTACACAACATGGCAGGATTAACAGCCCAACAGGGAGACATT
>NZ_JAYGHH010000034.1:49148-57744 GCF_034931045.1 Nodularia sp. UHCC 0506 | reverse complement strand
GATCGCGGACAATTTCTTCTGAGAGAATTCGCTTACGCGTAGCTTCAGTGAGTGCGCCTTTTTCGGCTAACAGTAAACGCCGACGGATAGCATCTAGTTTATCGCGATCGCTTCTTTTCGTGCCAAACTCCTCTGGGCGACGATTATGATATTCTCGTAGTGATTTTTCTGCATTGGCAATTCGCACCTGATAAGCTGAACGCATCTCTTCATAGATAGCTTTTGGTAATATTCCCGATTTCAACAAACTATCTAATTCATCCTGTGCCGCCTTACCAGTAATTAATTGTGCTTGCATTTCTTCGATTCGGTGGCGAGATGCAGAAAAGTGAGACAGATTTAAACGTTTGACTAACCACGGTAAACTTACACCCTGTCCCACCAGAGAAAGTAACACTGTCCCAAACACTATAGGAATTATGGTTTCTCGTCCTACCAGTCCAATGGGTAAACTTAACGCCAACACCATCGACAACGAACCCTTAATATTACCCAGAAACAAAACGTGTTGCCAACGCCACGGTATAGTCCGGTCAAACCAACCCACCATTGCTAACAGGGGATACACACAAACCATCCGTCCCATTTGGTAAGCCAGAATTGCTAATAATACCGCAGGGAGAATAGACCAAAGAGTTGTGAGATTAACTTCTAAACCAATTAACAAAAAAATTAAGCTATTGACACCAAAACCCAGAGATTCCCAAAAAGTTAGTAATGTTAGACGAGTAGAAGCCGATACATTACCCGCCAGCCCTTTAGTCCCCACAATTAAACCAGCCACCACCACTGCTACCACACCAGATACACCCAGCAATTGCCCAGCTTGAAAAGCTCCCAAAGCTACAGCCATTGTGAGTAAAATACTACTAAGCGGCTCATCTGACCGCACAAATAAACCAGTACTCAAATAGCCCAGAACTAAGCCCAGCAAAGTACCACCCACAATCACTACCAAAAATTCTCGGAATCCATCCAGGATTGAGAGTGAACCAGACGCATTAAATTGTAAAATTAAGCTAAATAAAACCAGCGCCACACCATCGTTAAATAAACTTTCTCCTTCCACAATGGTAGAAAGTCGCGAAGGAACCGGTACTTCTTTGAACACAGCAATCATGGAAACAGTATCAGTGATTGCTAAAATCACTCCAGCTAAAAGTGCTTGTATCCAATCTATTCCCAGTCCCCATTTCAAAAGTATTGCTGTCACCCCAGAAGAAATCACCACTCCCGGCCCCGCTAATAAAGCAATGGGTTTAACGGTGCTACGCAGGCGACTGATATCAGTATTAATTGCTGCCTCAAACACCAGAATTGGTAAACACAAATTTAATATGAGAGAATCATTCAAACCAATGCGACTGGGTAGCAATTCCGTAATTGCCAATCCAGCCAGCACTAAACCCGCAACATAAGGAACTTTAAGCCTGCGAGATAGCAGCGCCACAGCTGTAGCAACCAACAGCAGAATAATTGAAACTTTGACTAATTCGGTAACATTCACTGATATTTTGACAAGTTATTTGAGTTTGCTGATAAATCTTAATCTGAAGCTGAGGTTAACACAGGCGAGTTTCATCAATTTGAGCAGACAAAGTTAAATGTAAAACTATACCGACTTTTACTTATGATTATGGAATCAGCAGTTGGTGAACAAATTATCACCACTAATCTTAAACAATTTCTTTTAGTACTTTCGGTGTCTTTAGGAGTGGCGACTTTACCGCAGATATTTAGTTGGTTTCGCCACATACCTTATACTTTACTTCTAGTGATTGTGGGCTTAGGGTTGGCCTTTGTTGATGTCCGCCTTGTCACCCTTTCCCCAGAATTAATTTTGTTTATCTTTTTACCACCTTTATTATTTGAAGCTGCCTGGAATTTGCACTGGGCGGAGTTAAAGCGCAATTTAGTCACAATTTGCCTCTACGCAGTTTTAGGGGTAGTAATTTCCATTGCAGGCATAGCATTTGGTCTAAATCAATTAGCGGAGATATCTTTAACTACAGCTTTGCTGATTGGCGCTAGTTTATCTGCAACTGACCCGGTTTCTGTGACTGCTTTATTCCGAGAATTGGGCGTAGGTAAAAATCTCACCACCATGATGGAAGGCGAAAGCTTGTTTAATGATGGCATGGCGGTGGTGGCTTTTGGTTTTATGGTGGCGCTATCTTTGGGAAATGCCAAATTGGGTTTCCAGCCAATTTTATTGCAGCTTGTGATAGTTGTTGGGATTGGCGTAGCTGTGGGAGGATTAATTGGCTTTGGTATATCTTATCTAACCCAGCGCTTTGATTTACCGATGGTGGAACAGTCTTTAACTCTGGTTTCGGCTTACGGTACTTACCTAGTTATTGAAGAGTTGGGGGGTTCGGGTGTAATTGGAGTTGTCACCACAGGTTTAATTTTAGGTAACTTTGGTTCTCGCGTCGGCATGAATCCCCGCACTAGGGTGATTGTTTCAGAATTTTGGGATTTTTTGGCATTCTTTGTGAACTCCATTGTCTTTTTGTTGATTGGCGACCAAATTCGCTTTGCTGTTTTGGGGGAAAACCTGCAAATTATTGGGATCACAATAGCTGCCATGATTTTAATGCGGGCTGTGGCTATTTATCTTCTCAGCAATTTGAGTGCTGTGATTACCCAACATCAAATCCCTTTACCTGAACAAACCGTTTTATGGTGGGGTGGGGTACGGGGTTCTGTTTCTATCGCCTTAGCTTTAAGTGTACCCATAGGACTACCACAACGAGAAACAATCATTGCGACGGTGTTTGGAGTGGTTTTATTTACTCTGCTTGTCCAAGGATTGACAATAAAACCTTTGTTACAGAAGCTAAATCTTTTGGGTGATGCGCCTCTACGTGATCAATATTCACAACTAGCTACTCGTCACGTCGCTTTAGAACGGGTTTTGCAACACCTCCAATCAGATAAGCGTCCAGGTATTGACCCGGAGTTTTACCGTTACCAGGAAACACTAATTAAAGGCGAGATTGAAAATCTGCAAACGAAAATTGATAAGTTACAGATTGAGTATCCCAATATTCGCACCTTTATCACTGAACAGTTTCGGGAGGAACTTTTGGCTATTGAGGCTGATACCTATGCAGAATTTGTCCGGGCTGGTCGGTTAAATACGGAATTAGCCCCTATGCTGGCAGATGTTTGGGAAAATGGCAATAGTCATTAGTCAGAGGAGTTTGGCGATCGCTTCTCATTGAAAGTTGCATGGGAGTAGGTAGTTCAGCTTGAATCAGTCTGAGCTAAAGATTGCATCCCTAAATATACCACTTGGTTGCAAGAAGGGTTTTCAAAAGCAGCTATGAGGGAATGGGTGAGGGAGAGGCGATGCCTACGGCGAGCGAAGCTATCGCATTTATTTTTTCGGTGGTTTTGGTGGTCTAGCAAAAACATTAAACATCACCAGGATTTGGTAATACTGGACGTTCACCATACTCATTATTATTCTGAGGATGTTCTATTTTCATATAGCGTACACTACCTTTTGGTTTTCCAGGAAAACTTAAGATTGTTAATAACATTTTGATACGTTCTACATTTTCTAAATTGGTATCAGAAGTTTCACCTATTCTTTCTAACAAATATTTTTTAAATTCTTCTACAAATATTTCAGCAAGTTCATTAGCATTGTAATTACCTGTTTCCCAGCTATTGTCATTAAATAATTTACGATAACGTTTTTCTTGGCGTTGACTAAGCCATAATACTTGGTTAGTCAGCTTCACTGCTCCCATGCCAAAAGGTTTACCCATACCAAGAGAAAAACGATATTCTTGATTATTTTTCACATAAATACGCTTTTCTTTTTCTTTCGCTAAATCCAATACCCATAATAATGCACCTAGTTCTTGTTCAGTTAAATTATCAAAATAAATTTTGAAATGAAACCTAATCTGTGGATTGATAGGTCTAATTTTTGTATATTGTTTTGGTTTGTCTTTTATTTCTTGCGAATTATCCTCCGTAATTGAACTATTACTAACATCTTTATGATGCCAATATAATTTATATCCACGAATTACTGTATCTTGATTAGGAACACTACCATAGTGTTTGAGATTTTCCCTTTTACCATCAGGGTCAGTTTGTACTAAATAATGCTGAAAGGTAGTAGGTTTAGGAGTAGCTAAAATTGGAGGAGTAATTCTTTCATCAGAGTTCTGCTGACACCAAATCTGATCTTCTGGAATTGTATCATCAACCATAGCATCAGTAATAAAAATTCTTCCAGCGCGAGCTTGATCTTGTGATTTTTTATTTACCCATCCAAATATTGCTTCATTCATGTCAATATCTGAGTTTTCAGAACTCTTTAATCTGGAAGGAATAAAATCTGTAACTGAAGCAGCACGTCCATTATTAGCAGAAGGAGTATAAGGTACACGGAAGTTAGGACTATGACCAAATAGAGTTACTTTTTCATTTGGTTTAGGTTCTCTGAAGAAAACAGGACAACCATTTTTTAAGACACCGCTATTTTCATCAAAAAATTTTTTCTGAAATTCCGTTAATCCTGCAATATAATCCTCTACAGCACCAGGATCAATTTCTTTATAATCATTTGTTTTTTCTCCTATTAAACAATGATATTGACGTGAAGATTTACCTTCTGTATTTCCTTCTATCATGTTACCACTTGTAACTAGATATCCACTATATTTATGATTAGGGTTATCTTTGCTAATCTGGTTGGCAATGTAGCGAGTTTTATATTGAGTGATATCATCAAATTTTACCTCTAAATATTGAGGTTTATAATCAGTTCTATTTAGTTTTATTAACTCAATATCATCAGGTATCAATGATTCTTTAATCCATACAAAGGGGTATTTTTCGATATCTTTCGCAATATAGATTAACCATGTACTATCCTTTTGTTGTTGTATATATCCAGCTTTTACTTTATTTTTGTCTCGATCCAGTAGTTTTTTATTATATTCTCCAGTTAGAGGATCAAGTTTAGGTGCTGCAACAGCACGAAAAAATAATTTTTGATTTCCTGAAACTTGATGAAATTTACTATAAGTAACAATTTCCATAATTGTCCTTAGCATACCTCTAATACTGCTACCAGGAATGATTGGACGATTATTAGCTGGGTTATTGAAAAAATTAGTCCAGCGTTTTTGTTCTTCTGATGTTACCTGCTCCAATTCTTGATGATTACAACTTAAATCGCCAAAATTTTTAAAATCATTTGGAGTTAAACCACCACGAATATATAAAGGTGTTTCTGTAACTAAAGTACACTCAATATAGCCTGTATATCTCTTTTCATCATAACAATTATTATTTGGTAGCTGTTGTGCTAAAACCAACTTGTTTTCATCGGGTAGTTCTACAAAATTATAAGGAGCAAAAGCACGATTGTTTTTAGATTTGGGTGTAATATGTTTAGGATTCATTTTTAAATCTCCTTATTTGTTAAATCAACTAAACGACTTAGATAAATCCGAGCAACACCCGAATCATCAAAATCAATGTAATGACGAACTATTAATCTAACTTTATTTTTTAGTTCACCTTTTTTTCCTAATTCAATATCGGTAAAAGGCACAGCGTGTTTTAGTCCCTGTGAACCATCCCATAATAAAGTAAATCCATTTTCATGATGCTTTCCGTGTGTTCCCCAAAGAATTTGATTTTCAGTAATATAATCATCATTTTCCAAATTTTTATCTTGAATTAAACGAGCTTTAAAACCCCCTTCTATTTTCCAAATCATTACTTCTGATTTATCCCCAAAAATACGACATTGTTGTAAAGTTTTCTCTCTTAACAATGGAAAATCGCATTCAGGAAATAATTTAACTGGTTTAGTAGTGGTAATCAATTCACCATCTTGAAATTTACCCCAGATTACCCCATCATCAGCGTGAGCTAGAAGATAATTTAATTGATTTTCTTTTGCTTGCTCTTCTAACCATTTTTTTAAATCAAAACTATCTGGTATTTTTAAATGGTCACATTTTGGTTTATTCATTTGTTAACCTCATTATTTAATTCAGAAACAAAATTTTCTAAATATTTCACATCACTTATAACTAAAGTTTCTTTTGGTGAAGATTGTTCAATAGTAAATGTTATATTCTCAAATTCTGTATTTTCTTGTTTTCTGCGTAAAGTAATAGTTGCTTTCTTTCCTTGTAATCTACCTCTACCAATACTACTTGCACCTCCTACTGGTAAATCACCAGTCCATAAGTCTTTTATTAGTAACAACAATAACCCAATTTCATGATTTTGAGGATTACGTAATTCAAGATTTAATTTTAAATGTGCATTATCTTTAGGAAATATTGGCTGCTCATTAAATAACGCACCATGCAAAGTACCACCAGTAAAACGGTCAATAGCTATACGGTTTTGTACTAAATCTGTAGTATTTTCAATGACACTTTCATGAACTATTAAACGACTAGCTTTTGCTTCTGAAGTTTTGTTTTTATATAAATCTGAACCAAAGATATTTTCAATAATACTGGTATTTTTACCAATTGTATTAATTATACGTTCTGCGCGATGACGTAAAACACCAGCTAAAGATGTACCAGATAAAACAGGTTTTAATTCTCCATTACGCCAGGATTTTAAATGTACTACATCGGGTGCTTTGTCACTGGACGCTTGACCAGAACGAATTAATAAAGGACTAGCAAGGGTAAATGTAGCATCAATTTTACAGAACTCGCGTTTATCATCCCATTCTTCTGGAAACTTAAGGCCTGCTTCTTTCATGGCCTCAACTATTGAAGTTTTAGGATCAGCTGATTTAGTGCAGGGTGGTTTGGTTAACCAAGAATGGTCAAAAGTTAACCAAGCTATGCGATCGCTTGCATCTTTTAAATTAAAGTTCCAAACTTGCCACTCTTTGATATGACAACGACCAAACCCACGATGTTTTTTCATGCCTAAGCTGATTTCACCGTTTTCTAAACCTTGGAGTGCGATCGCTAATCCTTTCAGTAAACTAGATTCATAGTTAGGAGTATCAGGTTTTTCTTCTATCAACAACTCAAAACATAGAGGAAATTCCGTACCTGCTTCTAGAAACTCTGTATCATATTTTCCCTGTGATTCAGCAGTTCTAGTAATGCTATCAATTTTAACTCCGTCTCTTAATTCTGCCTTAATTAATTCACTACTAATTGCATCATTGATAATGAGTGGACTTTGATCACTATTCTCATCAGTACGTAGTCCTCCAAATAATAAAAATTCATCTCTATTTTGATATTTTCGTAAATAATTACGTAATACACCTGCAATAGATGAACCCATTAGTAATGCCTTATCTTCTATACTGTCACGTAGTATTTGTAAATCAATATTTCCATCTGTATCACCACCTCCTAAACAAGTTGGAGTATATAAGACTAATAATCCACGTATAATAATACGTTTATATATTTTTCGTTGATTACGGTTTTTAATGCGCTTACAAACCATTAGTTTTTCTCCTTAATTGCTTTTTTAGCAACTGCCATAATTAATTGAAGTGTATATTTTTCTAGTAATTTATTATCTTTGGTAATTTTGTCATTTGTAAGACTTCTTTCTATTCCCGCAACTGTAACTTTTATATTGCGTTGATTAGGAATCCAATTACCAGGATTTATCAACCAGTCTTCTAATTGTTTTCTAAGAGTTAGATTGTTAATAAATGCCTTATCAAACTTTTTTTGTGAATTTGTAGGTAAATTATCTAGAAGTGATAAAACCATATTACAATCACCAGTTGATAATGCTTGCCTAGCTACTAATTGCAATCTAGATAATTGACTGTTGCTAATATTTCCTTCTATTTTTAATCTTCCTATCGCTTTCAATAAAGTTTGTTTTAGCTTTTGTTCTAATAATCTTGCAGCCATTTTTTTGGCTAAATTACGAGATATTTCATTTTCTAATGCTGGTTGCTGAGATGGTTTTTGTTCAGGCTGTCTTAAATCAAAGTATTCTTCTGTTAACCAGTTAATGGCAATTCTACCAAAACCTTCATTTTTCCGCTCACCAATAGCTTGATTTTCTAATTGTTGAATTTGTTCTGGAGTTATATCAATGTTTTTAAAAACAAATACACTTCCTGCTGAAAATACAGGAACTTGAGGTAAAGGAAGACCCCATTTTTTATTAAATCCACCAACTATGTTACTACTAGCATAACTACACTTAGGTACTAGCTTAGTTTTTAATATTTTCTCCAATTCCTGAGTTAAAGGTACAGAAATTTGATTAGTATTAGATGGAGGTATCACAGAATAGTGTCCCCACTCATCACGTAAAATTAAATCACTTAACAGGGTTACAGTAAAGTTATCATTATCAATCCGCTCACTAGCTAGAATCTCAATTTCATTCCAATTATTAACGAGTTTTAAATCTTCGATTTTTGTATGGCCATAACCAGCACTTTGAGAACCACCTAGCCACATATTTGGTGATAAATTTAGTAAAATATTGATTATTTGTGCATCAGTATCATTACTACATAGAATAACAGCTTGTAATTTTTGACCAGCATCAATAGCTTCATATTTGAAAATCTCTCCTTCGCCTTCTCGCTGTTGAG
>NZ_JAYGHH010000034.1:36562-49123 GCF_034931045.1 Nodularia sp. UHCC 0506 | reverse complement strand
TTGACGATTAATTTTAGTTTGTGTAGAGCGTCCTTTTTGGCGATCGCGTTGATTATGAATATTAATACGTCTTTTTTCTTCATACAAAATTATTGATTCACCTTTTTGTCTAAAATATTGTTCACCTATAAATTTAGGTGTCTTCAGTTCGTCTTTATCTTGTTCAGTACTCCAATTATAAACCCTATTTAATTCTAAATCTTTATCTTTAAATAAACACCGAGGCACAGGTAAAGTTCGTTTTCCTTCCTGACTTAATAAATAAGCATTCAAATATTGAGTCTTACTAGAATCAAAAAATAACCTTTTAACTTCATCATTATTCAAATCTAAATCTAATATTTTATGCTGTTTCATATAACGTCCAATAATTGCACCCCTAATCATACTACCAGGAATAAAACTATAGGATACATCACTATTTGGATCACCCTGAAAAGACGTTGCTAGTAATGGTTGTTGTGTATGTAATGAAAATATAATAGCTTTCATTTAATTCTCTCCTGAAATTGTTGCAAATAAATTTATATAGTCATGGGTTATATTCTCATCTGAACTATTATGTAAAGTACACCGTACACACCCACGTCCTCTGTTTCTGCCACTTCCTATATGTCTTAGAGCTAGTGTACCCACAGATAAAAGTGATAAAATTTCATTGTTTGGTTCACTTTGAAAATGTAAATCTGTGGTAAATTCCAAACCTCTTATTACTACACGAAATGATCTTAAACTACCCTTAACAGATACTCCTGATTCATCATCAATTCCAGTTTGGCGGCGAATTGTAGTTAATGAATCTATAACTTCCTGAGTAGTTAAGGTGGGAGATTCTTGTTTAAGTTGCCATCCTACAGATTGACGTAAATCATTTGGTAAACAAGCATCTCCTACGTGCATGATTCCCATTGTTTTTAAATCACTCCCAGGAATACCAAATAAATCACAGGCGATATTTTCCCAATATGAACGATGTTGATTAGATGAAATTGTTGATATTAAATTATCACATTCTTCACTTAATAAACCTTTCAATGTTCGTCCCTGTAAGTAAGGAAAACCAAAAGCATCATGTTGTACTTCCTGGTCAATTAAACCTGCAACACCATCACCTCTACCAAAGGTAGTATCACTCAATATTTGAATTTTTAATTGATATTTATTCACTTATTACCCCCAGCGAGATATAAAAATCCATTGCTTCTATTGCATCGAAATAACCACATACCCCACTTAACCAGCCTTTTTCAGCTAGTTGTTCACTTTGACTACCAGATTCGGGGAATCTTGGTAAGTTTGGTAAGTTGTAACTATTAATGAAATCTTTAACTGCCTCTTCAGAACCTGATCTTAAAATTTCTCGTAAAGCCATAACTTTATTTTTACGATCTTTCCAATCTTTTCCTTCTTTAAATTCTTTAACCACTTCCGTAATAAAATCCCAAGTTCTCCACTCACTATAATGAGGATTTAAACGCACAGGACGCATTGCTAAATTATTATCAATATTTACCTGATACTCACGTTGACGAATTTCAGAGATTGAACCGATTAAACCACTTGCTGCTAAATGCCAATCAAGTGCAGAAAAATAATCAAGAGAATATTTTTTTCTCGAATCTTTCACAAATTTCTTGGCTTCACCACATAATTGTTCACTAATTTGATATGCTCTAGCAAAAGGATGGTGAGCTTTTACTACAGAAATTCCCGCACAAGCTGTTAAAGGTTGATTATCAGATACAATTTGCTTTTCAAATTCTTTCAGAAATAAAGCTGCTAATTCAATACCTAGTCTTCCTTCGCAAAGAAAAGTAATATCATCACCTCCATATACTAATGGACGAAACGGAAGATAGTATTTAGCATTTAGTTCAAACTCTCCCAATTTACCTATAACTTTTCCTTTTTGAATTGCCTTAATAAGAGCTTCAGTGACAGCTTTTAGGGCATTCAATCCTGCTTTATCAACGCTATCAGAAAATGCTCGAATATCATCAATATACCCTCGGTTACTTTTGCCTTTACCCTGTTCCCGAAATCTATTTCCCATTCCATTACCATCAGCATGGACAATTGCTACATAACTAGATTCATTCTTTGTCCTACCCAGATGATCTGTTCGATATGGAAATTTATAAATATTTGGATCAACAACTTCTGAAAATTGGCTTTGTAGATGTTGATTTGCTTGTTTTACAGCTTCTAATTTACGCTTTGTTTCCGTAGAAATAAAGTAGCTATCAACTTCCTCATCATCCTCCTCATAATTAATATAGTTACGACTCTCATCTACAGCAGGTAGTTGAGTTGAATTACAAGTAGCAGTTACTCCTAAAGCTAACAATGGTACTGAAGGAACTCGTTCATGTTTCTTACAAGTAATCTTATCTTTCTTCAAATCCTCAACAATATCACGTAAATTGTTGTCTTCCCATATAAAATTAGCGTGAGCAACCAAAAGATTAATACCAAATGCTTCTTTTAAGACTCGCTGACTCAACTTTTCTGTAAATTTGATAGCAAGTTCATCTGATCTGAATATAATTAGTGCATTACCACCTGCTGCATAGATTAATTCAGCATCAAATCCACTTGTTTCTATTGGTTCTCTTTGAAGATTTTTTGGAATCTTTAACTCCTCCTCTAAAATATCTTTTATCCATTCACTCGTAGCCTGGGATAATAAATAGGATGCTCCTATATTTTCCCTAAGACGGTTACTATTGAAAATGTATTTTTGCTTACCAGTGGTATCAATAACTGTAATCGTAAATTGCTTCATTATGCTGCTTCCTTATCTTTTTGGCTAATCCAATCAGCAATATTTTTAGATAAATCAGTTAAATGTTCACATCCAAAGACTGCTATTTTTTTCTGATCTAATAAATTTCCAATCTCTGCTTTAATAGAATCTGGATCATTAGAACAGCAAATAAGTATCACTCTTGCTTCATCTCCTCCCATTTGTCTAGCTCTTAAATAAGCCTCAAAAAGTTTTTGTTTACATAAATCTCTTTTACTAGTTGTTGAACAGGAAATTGCAAAAAGTTGATAGCCTCGTGTAAACGCAACATCAAATTCAAAACCTTTCTCAGTTCCTTCTAAGGGTATCTTAAATGTCATCCCATAATTTTTATTGATAAATTTATCAGCACTTATTTTTTTCACTTCCTCTAACACATAATGTTCTAACCATAAACCATCCAACCATTCACAAAAATTTTTCAATTTTGCAAATGAGTTTGTTTTTTGAACTTGTTTTAATGAAAGTTTATTATCTATGAGGAAATTTTCTTCTTTAAAAGCTGTAACCATTTCCTCTGGTAATTTTTCTATAGATACAGATACTTCCATTAAATCAGTTTTGCTTCTCCAATCCGTTGAACCATTAGGTTTTGTTCTTCGTCCTTGATTACAAAATTCTTTATAAAATCCACTAAACCAAGAGTTTCTTGTGCTTTCATTACTAAATAAATTAGCCATCGCTCTAGATAAATTTGGTAATTTAGCTTCTTTATCAGGTGTGTTGGTTAAATTTAGACGATGTAAATTGAAAAGTTTTATTAAATCTACTTCTAATGTAGTAGGCTTAATTTTTATACGTTCTCTTTCTCCCTTTTCGCTATCTATACACATCTCCAAATTACGCGGATCTAGATAAGTAAAAATAATATTTTCTCGCTGCTTATACTTTTTATTATTACTTCCATTGTTCTCTTTGATTTCTTCATAAAATAATGTTCTATAAGAATGTGCAGACATGGCTTTCGTGCCACCTGTGTAATTTAAACCAATGATTCCATTAGTTAGTTTCTCTAGTTTTGTACTAATTTCTGTACTAATGTAATGAGCATCAGATTCATAATCTTCAAGGCTGATTAATTCCAAATCTTTTAAATTATTATTTTCTTCTCTGAGAATAATTTGTAGATTGTTTGCAGTTTCGTATGTATCTCTTGTATGCACTAAATAAACAGTTCCATCCTTATTCACTAAAAGTTTTGCCGCCACATAATTAGGTAAAGGGTTTTCACCTATCAGTAAAAATAGATGGTCAACTTTATAGTTATCTAACTCTGATGTACTCATAATGTCTGATATATCCTTGTGTCAAAATTTCTATTACCAGTATACATAGCCTTGGAAATACCCCCTTCCAATAGCTGCTACATTGGAAAGCACACCCGAAACCCATTGATCCTCAGTGAATATACTCTCAACTACCTTCCCATTTCCCAACATCTTACAGCAGTTAGCCAATGGCTCTCTTGATCAAAGTCACAATCTGACTCGTGCTATTCGGCTGTGGGTATTGTTACATTGGCTCTATAGTGACCAAGGACAAGCGGCTACTGGTAGCACCTTTACTTATACTGACTGGCGACAAGCTTTTTTTACTGAAACGCACAAAGATGAAAAACAAGCAGACATAATTAACCATCAAGATCCTAACTGTGCTTGTCTCAAAACTACCAAACAATGGTTATTAGAATTGGAAGTACCTATAGACGAATGGCGAAATTCCTTACAACAGGAAATACCTGTATATAATTCGGATTTAGCAAAACTGGTAGAAGAAATCCTCAACGAACGTTTATTTGCTCAAGTTCGCAAGTCACTTCAAAGCGATTTAGATTTATTAGTCAGCAAAAAATGCTTGCAACGAGTAAATCATGTGTCTGGTAGAAGTAAATATTACCATAGAGTAGATGTATTACCACTTTCTACAAAATCAGAAAATCTTGGATATGAAACCAATTTAAGCAATGAAAAACAAGTTTATTTAGCTGGAACTTTAGGTATGTTTAGTTTTCTTGACCCTAGTTTACCTTTACTAGCAGAACAAATCTCAGAAGAGGAAGTAGATGAAGATAATCATCGAGTATTTTTGTATGTTGATTACGTAGTACCTGAATCTAGTCCAATACAAGATGCAGTAGACGAAATCCAAAGTGATTTGCAGTCTCTTTGGGATTCAGGACAAATTCAGCCTTTACTTTTGACTTATCTTAGCGCCCATCAAAATAAAATCAAGGAGTGTGTTGTTTATCCGGTTTGTATTTATTTTATGGAACGTGCTAAATACTTATGTGCCTATGGCAAGACTCCAAAAGGTGATATAAACTGGTATAAGTATCGTTTAGATAGGATTATTTCTAAACGCTTAGAAGTTTTAGATTGGCAAGATAATCGTGTTCCACAATTTTTAAAAGATAAATATCAAGATAATCAACTACCAACCCCTAAAACAGTCAATAAAAAATTAAAGGAAGCTTGGGGTTGTGATTTTTATAAAGAAAAAACATTAATGATATTGCGGTTTGACCAAAATTTTCATCAAAACTATATCCAAGGAATTAATATACACGAAATATTTAAACCTGTTACTTATGAACAAGCAAAAAAAATAATTCGACAAAAGACACAAAGTTCACAGCAGCATATTTTAAAGATTATTGAATCTCGCTCAAGTGATGATGCTTATTACCAAGTATATTATCGAAACACAGATTATTACGTAATTAGATGGTTACGGGCTTTAGGCTCGAAAGTAGAAGTTTTACTACCTTGGCAATTAAGACAAGAAATGTTGCTAGAACTCCAAAATACTGGGAATTTGTATACATAGGGTTTTACAGCCATAATTTCCGAAACTGATCCATACTTCCAAGACAATTTAGTTGCTATCGATGAAATTTAAAAATTATCATACCTACCCAAAAAAGATTTCAAGGATAGCGCCTAAGTGTAACAATGAATAAAGTCGAGCTAAGAAGATGTTTGTTTCCACTTATCTAAGACATCTTTAAAGACGAGTTCTTCTATCCAAGTTTTTGCAACTACCGCCAAGGGTAACGCCATGATTAATCCCAAAGCACCGAAAAAGCCGGCAAAAAAGAGTTGTGCTGTGAGGGTAAACGCTGGTAACAATGACACTTGTTTGGCCATGACTGTGGGAGTTAGCCAGTAGCTTTCTATATTTTGAATGATCAGGTATAGAATTAAAACTGCGATCGCTTTCCAAGGTGCATCCAGAAAACCGATAGTCATTGGTAAAATTACGCTTAAGGTGGGGCCAATATTAGGGATAAAATTCAATAATCCTGCTAGTACAGCATGAGCAAGTGCCAAAGGTACTCGTAATATTAGCAACCCCAAACCACTTAAAAAGCCAATAAACAGCATTGTAATCAAAGCACCTACTGTCCAGTGTCCCAAACCTTGGCCACACAAAGTAAGAATTTCTTCCACCCGATGGCGGTAAAATGAGGGGAAACAGCGTACAAAAACCTTACGATAGGGTTGGGGATTAACTAACAACATCAAAGTTAAAACTATTACTAGTAACAATTCTAAAGCCGCAGTCAATCCAGTTGAGAAGAAGGTGAGGGCTTGTCTAAAGAGATTTTCACTTAATGGCTGAAGTTGTTGCAGTAAATTGTTAATATCTGGTAAATTTGTGATGTATGGTCCAATAATCGTGCCTTCTAACCAAGTGATCATCTGTTGAAACTGGGCTACTCCAATGGGAAACAACTGCACTAATTCCTCAAACTGGTCGATAAAAGGTGGCACAATTAACACGAAGCAACCAATTAACACAATCAGGACAATCAGTACACTCAGCCACACAGCCCAAATTCTCTGCACCCCAGACCTTTGAAACCTCTGGACTAGTTGGCTAATGGCTGTTGCTAACACAATGGCTGTAAATAAAAGTAACAATAATCGGCGAATTTCCCAGAGAATATAAAGAGAGATAACCAGTGCAAAAAATCCCAGTAATTGCCCAATTTTCATACTTTATTTTCCTTTAATATCTATTTAATAAATATAAAATCTCAAACCAAGAGTAAGAATATTTTACCAGTGCAGCAACACTTATTCTCATAATATTTATCATTTCCAGAAATAACTGTAATATCTGAGTTAAATCATTATTGCCAGCAATGTGAAAACACAACTTATTTAAGAAATTATATCAAACGATAGATGTGCAATTAATGATTAATTTCTATTGGCAAATAAATTAAGTATGAAAAACCAATTATCCCAGATTTTATGGTTTATCGGCGCAGCAATGACGCTGGTTGTCACTGGATGTGAACAGTTAGTTGAGTCTTTACCACCTTTACCTAGAGTTGAGATCCCATCAGGTAAGTCGCCACAACCACTACCACCCACCCAATCGGCTACAACTAACCAAATGGAGATTGCAATTCGACAACGTATTAACGAAGTACGTCAAGATGAAGGACTCCAGCCTTTAGAGCATAATGAGAAACTAGCACAGGTTGCCCGTAACTACAGCCGACAAATGGCAGAAAAAAACTTTTTTAGTCACACCGGCAATGATGGCAGCACTCTCCAAGACAGAGTACAGGCTAGTGGTATGATTTATTGGGTAGTAGGTGAAAATCTCTTCAAAAGTACGAATGTTCCTCAACCTGTAAAAGTAGCAGTTGATGGTTGGATGGAAAGTCCCGGACATCGGGAGAACATTCTCCGTCCAGTTTTTATAGAAACGGGTGTAGGAGTTTGGCGAGTTAACAATACCTATTACATTACTCAGTTGTTTATGCGGCGTTAAAACAAGTGAGTGAAGAATTTATCAGCAAGGCTGGAGATATTAACCGAATTGCTTACACCCTTCTCCGGTATAAGTTTTTGGTGTGTGTCTTGGCTGCTAGACTGATTTTTTAGGTGTGAAACTTCAGATTAATTCTGTCTGAGGGTGGTAATAAAACTATTGACATAAGTGTAAAACAGTAAGGTATAACTTAAATTTACTTGTTTAATATTTATACTTTTTTGGTCTATTTAATCTGTCCCTTTATAAGCAAAATACGGTTACAAAACCCTGGATTTTGTCTATTTTATTTGGAAGGATTAACTTATTAGATAGATAAAATAAAATCTTAGGTTGGCGGCATCAATTATTTATGAAGTTCGCAATTTCGTATTGCTTCAATTTGCTGTCTATTGCACTTTAATCATGAGATTGGAATTAAATCTATGGCATTTTTTGGCTATCACGCCTCTCACGAGCAATTTAAGCCCAGCGCCCTTTTAGAATACGTCCAAGCAGCGCATCAAGCTGGATTTAGTCGCATATCTTGTTCTGATCATTTTCATCCGTGGAGCGATCGCCAGGGCGAAAGCGGTTATGCTTGGTCTTGGCTAGGTGCAGCTATGCAACAGACACCCCTGAATTTTGGTGTGGTTTGCGCCCCCGGACAGCGCTATCATCCAGCGATTATTGCTCAAGCTGCGGCGACTTTGAGTGAAATGTTTCCGCAACGGTTTTGGTTAGCTGTAGGCAGTGGACAGGCTTTAAATGAGCAAATTACAGGGGATTTTTGGCCGGCGAAAAATGTCAGAAATATGCGCTTGCGAGAATGCGCTGAGATGATCCACGCTCTGTGGACTGGTGAAAGTGTAACCCATTACGGTTTGGTGAATGTGGAACAAGCAAAGCTTTATACCAAGCCAGCAATAGCACCATTGATGATTGGGGCTGCAATTACTCCAGCAACTGCGGAATGGTTAGGAAGTTGGGCGGATGGATTGATTACTATTTCTCACCCTTACGAAAGCTTGCAGGAAGTGGTAACAGCATTCCGGCGGGGTGGTGGTGAGGGAAAGCCAATGTATTTAAAAGTACAGCTTTCTTATGCAGAAAATGAAACTATAGCCCTAGAGGAAGCTTATGATCAATGGCGCACAAATATTTTTCCAAGCTCTATATTAACAAACCTACGTCATCCCCAACAATTTGAGGCGATCGCCCAATTTGTCAAACCAGAAGATATGTATAAATATGTGCGAATTTCCGCCAATCCCCAACAGCATATTGACTGGCTTAAACAAGATATAGAACTAGGTTTTAACGAAATTTATCTGCACAACGTTAACCGCCAACAGCAAAATTTTATTGAAATTTTTGGTAAACAGGTGATTCCAGCACTTGAAAAAGACTCAGGGGAGCAGGGAGCAAGGGTGAGTTTGAAACAAAATAGCACTTATTCACTCTGCTTAACCCCGGATTTCTCTTCGTTGAAGATATTAATTAAGGAATAAATCTGCAATTATGCGCGTCACTGTCGGCCCACCCATTTTAATGATTAATCATGGTAGTACCTTTATGGCCACTGACTTGGCTGGAGCAATCAATCCCTATAGTCATTTAGGAATTTTTTCAGACGATACCAGATTTTTAAGTCATTATGCTTGCTACGTTGATGGTAGCCCTTGGATTCGCCTGACTTCCACCACCACAACATATTATGCGGCGCGGGTTTATCTGTTAAATCCTCAGTTTACTTCTAAACAAGGCAAAATTGCTCAAGGTGACTTATCCTTAATTATTAGCCGGACAGTAGAACAGGGAATACATGAGGATTTAGACATTACAAATCATGCCTCTCATCCTGTCAACTTTAATCTAGAAATTGCCCTTGGTTCCGACTTTGCCGATATCTTCGAGGTAGAATCACAGCAATGTGTGCGTCGGGGACATATTGAAACGAGATGGCGTGAACCAGAAAATCAGTTAGAAACAAGCTACAAAAACGACACATTTTACCGTTGTTTAATTTACAAACCTTGTAACTTTACATCCCAACCCCACTATGCAAACGGTCGCATTACCTTTGAAATATCATTAGAACCGAGTCAAACTTGGCACGCCTGCTGTAAATATCATCTGATTGATCATAAGCACCTGCGTGAAGCAGTTGATTTTTGTTATGAAAACATGATAAATCCCATCACCATCAATACAGAAATAGAAAGATTGCATTGTCAATGGCGAGACTCGGTAACTGGTATTGTTTGCGGTAATGAAGATGTAATGAGACTTTATCGCCAGTCAGTTGAGGATTTAGGTTCATTGCGATTATATGATTATGACTTTGAACCTGATATTTGGCTACCAGCCGCAGGTGTCCCCAAATTTGTGACCCTATTTGGGCGTGATAGCTTAATTATCAGTCTGCAAAATATGATTGTTCATCCAGGTTTTGCACGTGGAGCGCTGCAAAAATTAGGACAGTTACAAGCGACTGAATTAGATAATTGGCGTGATGCTCAACCGGGTAAAATTCTCCATGAAGTCCGCCAAGGTGAATTAGCACATTTTGCCAAAGTTCCCCATACACCTTACTACGGTACTGCCGATGCCACACCTTTATTTCTGATTACTTTGCATGAAACTTGGAAGTGGTTGGGAGATGATTCACTGTTGCAGAATAACCGGGATAAAGCATTGCGTTGTCTGGAATGGATTGATAATTATGGAGATTTAGACGGTGATGGATTTCAAGAGTACCAAACGCAATCATCAAGGGGAATTGAAAATCAAGGTTGGAAAGATTCCGGTAATGCAGTTGTCTATCCAGATGGAAGTCAAGTAAAAGCACCAAAGGCATTATGTGAATTACAAGGCTATGTGTTTGATGCTTGGATGCGAATGGCAGAGGTGTTTGATGTTTTAGGGGAAGGAAATTTTGCCCAAGAATTACGCACTAAAGCTGCTAAACTACAAGTAAGTTTTGAAGAGCATTTCTGGAGTGAAGATTTAGACTGTTATGTTTTTGCTTTAGATCCAGAAAAGAAACCAGTGCGATCGCTCACTTCAAATGCAGGTCATTGTCTATGGAGTGGTATCGCCAGGACTGAACGTGCCGCCCGTGTGGTAAAGCGGCTGATGCAACCAGATATGTGGAGTGGTTGGGGTATTCGCACTTTAAGCACCGAAAACCACGCTTATAATCCTTATTCCTATCACTTAGGTTCAATTTGGCCTCATGACAACGGCATCATTGCCATGGGATTTAAGCGTTATGGTTTCGTTACAGAAGTAGCCGCAGTTGCTCATGGTATTTTTGATGCTGGAAAGTATTTTGCTAGTTATCGTTTACCAGAACTTTTTGCAGGAATTAAACAGGAACCAGGAGCTTTCCCAGTTCCTTACATAGAAGCCAACGTGCCTCAAGGCTGGGCTGCTGCATCAGTTTTTCATCTGATTCAAGCAATACTGGGTTTACAAGCCAATGCACCCCATCAGTTACTTTACATTGACCCCCATCTCCCAGCATGGCTACCGGAGATTGAACTCCAGCACCTAGAAATTGGTAATTCCCGTGTAGATTTGCAGTTTTGGCGTAAAGGTGAAACTACCCATTGGGATGCAGTAGTTAAATCTGGCGAGATAGAGGTGAAACAGCAAACTTGGCAACCGTGGAAAATTCATGCCCCCGGCCAATGATAGTGTTTTCCGTGAACAGTAAAGTTTATATAGGACTCCTATTTGAATTTTGATAGCTTGCGTGGCGTAAGCCATACAAAACGACCTATTCCTTGATTCCCTGTTCCCTACCTCTACGAGTAAATATGGCTACCCCACGCTACGCGAACATAAACCAAACCGGATTCCTATATGGCTATTACTTTTTGTTCATTACTGCTCTGAATAGCCGCTTCTATAATCTGCATCACATTAATTCCATCTTCCGCAGTGACAGGAATTGGCTGACCATCCACAATTGATTTGTACAATTCATCGTAGTATTTTAGATAACTACCCTGTAAGCTCTTGACTTTTTCTCGAATTACTTCGCCATCTTTTTCCGTATGCAGCCAGCCATATTCACTTTCCGGCTCTGTGTACCAATCAGATGTATTAGGCTTCATCCCCGCGCGTAAATTCTTTTCCTGTGCGTCAGCCCTGCTTTTGAGAAAAGAACCATGACTGCCATGTATGATATATGATGCTACAGGTTCGCGCACCAGGAAACTCGCTTTCAATTTCACCCGCAGTTTGTCATAGTACAATATCGATTCAAAATAATCTTCTATCTGCGATTTTGGTCTTGTAATTCGGATATCCGCAAAAACAGCATGAGGCATCCCAAATAAGACCAAAGCTTGGTCTATTAAGTGTGGCCCTAAATCTTTGATGATTCCTGATCCTGTCCCTGGAACTTCTAAATGTTGTTTAGGACTGAGTGTTGGCTTATATAGAACAAAATTAAATTCTGCCTCTACAATATTTCCCAGTACGTCTGACTGGATAATTTGTTTTACTGTTTGAAAATCACTATCCCATCTCCGGTTTTGGTATACAGATAATTTTTTTTGCTTTTCTCGTGCTAATTCTTGCAGTGCTTCCGCTTCTTTTACTGTTGTAGTGAATGCTTTTTCTACTACTACGTGCTTATCAGCTAATAAAGCCTGTTTAGTATATTCATAATGGGTGTAAGTGGGTGTATTTACTACCACTAAGTCTACTTCATCATCCGCCAGCAAAGCTTCTAAAGAAGGATAGCTGTTGACATGGGGATAATCAGCTTGGATCAGCTTCTTACTTCTTTCCCAAGCACCTGCTAGTTGAAATCCATGATGTAAATCAATGAATGGTGCATGAAACACCATCCCAGACACCCCATAAGCACAAAGAGCTGTATTGATCATCTTCATTTTTTGGTTAATTTATGGAAGTGCATCGGAACATAATTTCCCTCCCATTCCTCCCGACACATACCTCATGGGTTGATG
>NZ_JAYGHH010000034.1:23092-36533 GCF_034931045.1 Nodularia sp. UHCC 0506 | reverse complement strand
GGGTTTCCTGGGAGGTTGCTGATGAGATTTAGATTCTATTTAAACGTATCGTTGCGTGTAATACTACCATTGGCTGGAGTCTGGAAGGTATGGTTTTGCCCTTCTTCCCAGATAATGTTGCCATTAGTATCGCGTTTGAAAAACTTGTACTCAAAGTTGGTGGAAACAGGTAACGAAGCCGTCACGCTCCAAACTGGATAGTCAGTGGAAGAAAGCTTAATGCCTGAAGATGGTTCCCAATTACTTAACAATGAGTGATTACCCACAAGATAGATATCTTCACCTGGTTGTGTGCTGGCGTTGACTCTGAAGGTAACATTAGCTTGGGATTTGTCGCAAGCATAACGCTGGCAAACC
The DNA here is from genome assembly GCF_034931045.1 of Nodularia sp. UHCC 0506. Taxonomy (NCBI): domain Bacteria; kingdom Bacillati; phylum Cyanobacteriota; class Cyanophyceae; order Nostocales; family Nodulariaceae; genus Nodularia; species Nodularia sp. UHCC 0506. The sequence goes on along the minus strand of NZ_JAYGHH010000034.1, from coordinate 36,176 downwards.
ACATCTGGCGCATCACTTTGGCCTTTGTTGATTGCCGCCACTAGATTAATGTATTCGCCCATAGCCCAGCTGAGAGGACTCATGGAGCGTGTTTCTATCCCAGGGGTATAAGGCGCAGGGGTGATAGTTTCCCAACCTGTGATGGTGGCACTTTGATTCCAAATCTGTTCAGGAATGAATCCGGCTTCGGAAGAAAAAGCTTTGAGAGCTTTGAGATAGGACTGTCCCACTGAACCGTTGCCTGATTTGGCAATTTCATAGATACCACGCTCGGCAGTGAAAATCGGCCAGAGACGACCGCGACCAGACCCATCAAAGTTGCGACCGTCATTGTATTCTCCATAACCGTCATAATTGTAACGAAACCAAGCATCTCCCTTGCCATCAAAGGATTGCTTGAGAATTGCATCATATTCTGGAATTGTTTCTAAAATTGTCCAATCGTTGGGACTCATTGCCCCTAAACGCACTAATTCCAGAAACCCACCATCAATGATGTAACGTTCACCGTGGCTTCCTCCGCCGTTTTTAAATTCCAATTCCACATCATCGTTAGGATCTTGGTTTTCAGTAATGCGGATGTAATACTTGCCGTTGCCATGAAAGCCAGTTGTCGTAAACGTCCAGTTGGCTACATTGTTACGCCACTCATCGGCTTTTTTGAGGTAAAAGTTAGCTGCACCGCTATCTCCGACTTTGTTGGCTAGGTCAGCCGCAGAAACTAAACCTGCGATTTCAGCCGCAATCGTTGAAGGTGAGTAGCCCGCCATTTCTTCCCAGCGTTCCTGCTGAGTGTAGGCTCCGTTTTTTGCCAGAAATTCTGCCGCTAGTTTAATTTTTGGCCAGAGGTCAGTCCGATTTAGTTTCCAGGCCAAGATGATGGGCATGGCAGTTTCATCCATCTGTGTGCCATCCCAATATTGTGTGCCATCGACGAAGCTGTTTTGTGGGAAACGGCCATTGGACTGCATTTGGATGTTGAATAAATAGTCAACGGCTTTATTTGCCGAAACTGTATCACCTGCGGCAATCAAAGAACTGGCAAATTTGAATAAATCACGCGGCCAAACTAGATGGTAGCCTCCTTGATTACTGTCGCCATTGGTTTCACCCCAAGGCGTTCCTAGACCAGCAATCATAGCTCCGTTGCTCTTGTCTTGGATACTCTTGAGGGTCATAGCCGCAAGATAATACTGGTCATCGGCCAGACCCTTTTGATTATTAAGTCCTTGAGTGTAAGCTATCCATTCTTGAATATAGGTGTTTTCCAAAGCAACTAGATCACTGTTGAGAGTCGCGTTAGCTACGTTCATAGCGTCTAACTCATTTGTCCCAAACCCCAGGACGACATCAAAGGATATGCTGGTAGCATTACTGTTACCAAAATCTAGCCAACCCATTTGTGCCACGTTACCTTCATAGGCTTGATCATAGTACCAGTCCATTGTCTTATCGTTATTGTTGCCGAACAGGTCGGTAAAACCGTCATTTCGACCAACAAAGCCATGAGAAACCATGATATGATCATCAACGGTTTTCCACGGTAATGAAGTGGCTAGTGCAGAAGAGGTGGAATTAGGTTCAGAGGCTACTAATAGGGTGCGATCGCCTGAAGATAGAGTCCGGGAGTTATCTGCGCCATTTGATGCTTGACCATTACACTGTAGGACATTATTTCCACTGCCTGTATTATTGATTGCTGGGTTGCTCAGAACATAAAGATGATAATCTTTAACCGTTTTTCCTGGTTCCAGTGTCTCAAAAGTAACTCGTTGAATGATAGTAGGACGAGTAGGGTCGCTAAAAAACTTTTTAGTAATTTGCCAACGTTGATCATCATCCTTGGTTGTTACCTGCCAGATCATGGCTCGCTTGTTAACTTGACTAATTTCGTGCTGCTGTTGTTTGCGCTCTTCATCACCCCAAGTTTGATTCGCATCAGTAACTAAAAATTGCAAGTCAACATTTTGTATCCGGTCTACGGTTGGGTAGAACACTTCGGAAAGGATACCCTCAGCACCAGTGAAATAGACATTGGACTTCTCGCTGGCTGAAGTTCCCAGAAAATCTTTAGCTGACGTTGACCAGACAGATGAGCTACCAGGAGCGCAAGGTGCTTGGTTTGCCCAGACTAAACTAGGTTGCAGCAGCATAGACCCCAGCGCCACAAACACAAACACAAAAGAGATGAATAGAATTCTGAACTTTGATTTTTGCATAATCTTAGTTGAAATGGAAAAACATTGATTTTTTGTGAATAATGCTACTAAGACCTATTTGGTTTACTACCATTAGCACGCACATTGACTAATTGACCAAGGAGGTCAAACCAAAAGGGAGCGCCCATGAAAACAGCTAATGTAGTCACAATCCATCCACATAAAGCAGATAAAAACTTCCTCAAATTAGGTTGAGCTTCTTGAATCGAACAAGAATTTTGCTGTTGGCAGTCCATAAAATTCGTCACATTTTCATATATTGGTGCAATAGGTAAGGAATTGCTAAAAATTTTACTGACATTTTCTTGTAGTTGTTCAACATCCAATGGAGAATTATTATCTGTTGGGAAATTGTTTACAAGTTGCACAGCATTATTAGCTAAAGTAGTCCTTAAAATAGAATTATTCAGCAGTATTTGTGAAATATAGAAAGTATCCAGATTTAAAAAAATTGTGATTATCAAAGCCAATAAAAAACAGACTAGCTGAGTATTTCGTTTGTAAATACCTCCGGCTCGTTTCATGGAAGTATGAAACCAATTTTCTATCTCCTTCTGAAAAGATAAGAGAGCATTTTCACCAGCATTTATTTTGATTTTGGCATTGTTAGCTAACATCAAAAGAGTGTCTCTAAGTGCTTGGGGAATTTTGTTTTGAGTTTCTGGAGATTCCAGAAAGGTAATTAGCTCCTGGAATGTCTCAAATGGTAATGTATTTTTTTGCAGTTCATTAACAAGAGCAATGGCAAATATTTCAGGTTCTATATAGCTAGGAGAAGATGTTAAATATAATTTCTCGTAAGCTTTTTCTTGCTCATCTTCCTTTTCATCTCCTACAGATTCAGATTTTTTTTGCCAATGAAAAACAAAATGCGAAGTGAGTCTAGACCATACAGAAACCGCACTATGATTCATACTTTGAATTAGTGGATTTTCATAGATTTGATCCCGAAAATGCTTGGTTTCATTCAAACCTGTAGCATCGTGACACAGCATTAATTGCAAGATAGATTCTTTTAAATGCTGGGAACGCCATTGTAAAAGAGACGCAATTAACTCTTGAATAGCAGAGACAATGAGCGCAGTAGAAATATATACAATTACAAGTCCAATGGCAACATCAAGCATCACAGAAACATTCATAACGAATTCTCTTTTTTACATTGACCTCATCTCTTGATTCGTCTCGCTAGATAAATTTACTGTGTGAGAACAGAGTAAATTTATCTCTCACCTGAATATTTAAATAATCGAGTCAAGAACTTGATTCAAAAGTTGCCATATTTTGCAAAAAACTAATACTAGGAGCAAAGAAGTATTCACCACCTTGCATATTTACCCACAAATCAAAATTGTATGCTACAGTTTCAGGCTGACCCCATTCTTTCGGCCAATTTTGAGTTCCTGGAGGTTGACCAATCAGAGGATCTGCGCCGACATTAACTTGAACAAAGTTCTTGGCATTTGCCCATCTAGTTTGCATGAAATTAAATTGATTTTCAATATTAGATTGAAAGCAAAGAAATAGTAATCCTGAATCTGTTTCAGGTTCTTGTGTGGGATTATTATTCCCATAACTAACTGCCCGACGAGCAATGCGATGTTTTCTTTCTACGTTTAAAGCCTCATCAAAACCAGGAGAAGATTCAACTTTGCCTGTATCTCCGCGAGGATTTGTTTTGCGAATGTGGGCATGAAATGGACATTTAGTCGCAGCACTATCATGGTCATAATTGAAATTGTTAGTTGGAATAGTTGCACAAGTCGGTATATCTGATAAAGTCACCGGAGTGCCATCATAGAAGCGACCAACAACTAATGCACCTGCTAAGTCATCTTCGATATTCAGAGTTTTAGCTAGTTTTGCTTGATCTTGGCGAAATGCTTTGACATTTTGTTCAAGTTTTCGGTAAACTAAATAACTGCCGTAGCTATCTTCAGTTTTTCCATTAGCATCTTTAGCCAAAATGATATCTAAAGAAGCTCTAGAATCCCATTCACTAAAACCGGAGTCTTTTGTGCGTGACCTGATAATATCTCGTTGCAAAAATAGAGGCTGACTCACGCCATCAATAAAGCCGAAATGTTCAATAATTTGTCCAGTTTCATTTCTGAGAATAAAGCCATCTTCTCTGTGAACAATATTAGCTACTTGACATAGTTGTTGCATCATTTTATTCACTGCTTGCAATAAAAAAAAGATGTCATCGTCTGCCATTAGCACAAAAGCATGGATTTGATTTTTAAATCCGTTTTCCCACTTTTCAACTGGCGGATCACCTAAAGTAGTTCTGATATTTTCATTTTTCATTCCCATACGAAATGGCTGGTCAGATGGAATCTTAAAGGGTTCAATGCCCAGATATTCATAACCTTTGCAAGATAAAAAGAAGTTAGCAAACAAACCACCTGAAACTCTTGTTTGTCGGTAACATATAGCTTCGTCTGACTGTTGTTTTGCAGACTTTAAATAGTTGTAGGCAAAGGTTTGAATCCACTGCTTAACGGCTTCAGTTTGATCAGGTTTGAACTGTAAAAATAGATGTACACTATAATCTCGGCCATGTCCCTTGAGAATATTACCCTGCAAATCTGCGAGTAAAATTTCATATTTACCGGGATTTTCAGGATCAATACCATCTTCTGGTAGTTGTTTCAAATCTTCTTCTGTTAATGCCATTGGTTCACTCCTTTAATTACAATTAAGCTCCAAGCTCGACCATTTTGGCGTGAGAAGGCTTGCCTAAATTATTGACGTAAAACATCATGTAGTAACCTGGTGGGTAAAGATTAGCGTTTGTCGGCGTTTTGAAGGTGATGGACGATTGATCACCTAACGCGACATTTTCAATGGTCAAATCTGCCAATCTTTGCCCATAATCAAAGGAATGAGTCACTGAACCCAACTTGATTAAGACAAGAGAACCGTCTTGAGTCGCATTTTTAACAGATACTGTTCCAGATTGACCATATCCCAGCTTTTCAGGCACTGTTACAAGTTGAGGACGTAACCCCGACTTGAATAAATAGGGGGGACTAAATATCTCTGCTTGCCAAATTTCAGCAGGGACGAAGGGTTCTGTGTCTCCTTCAACAAAATAACTTTGAGGGAATTGATAATACTCCTCAAGATTGAATTCCTTTACCTGACCTGATTTATCGACTAGTTTGGGGAATTTATAGTATGTTTGCGGATCTCGCACGATATCAACGTGAACAGTGCCGTCTTTTTCCCGTGCTGCTCGGTTAGCATTGCCACCAATAATCAAAACACGAGCATCCGGTAACAAGAGCGCTCCATTATGATAAAGTCGGGGGAATTTGCCAGGATTCATGGATTTGGTGGTGTAACCGCCGGCAACCTGGGAATTAGCAGTCATTAGTAAAGGCTCATAGACTGGCTTATATTCTGGATATTCACCCCCGTTGACTAACAATACTTCTTTGTTGGGCAGAATCACAGCTTCGACATTAGCTCTCGGCTGGCTGAGGAAATTATCAATAGTTTCCCACTTACCGTTTTTTTCTCCACTCTTTTGAGGAGATATCCAATGTTGGAGGCTAGAAGCAACTCTAGAACCTGATGGGAAGCCGTCTGTGTTACCCCCGCGCCCAAAATTGATATCGTTAGTGCCGATTAGACCACCCAGTAATAAAACATCTTCAGAATTAGGCACTTGTAAAGCAGTTCCATAGGCTTTAGATGTCTCTGCTTTTTCCGGCCCCACCTCAAAACTTACGGAGATGTCGCCGTTTGTATCTTCATGGATGGACATTAAATAGCTTTTTCTGCTGGCTTGTGATACTAACACCCCACTAATACCTGCATCATCTCCAGTGATTAAAAGTCTGCTATCAGCAGTTGGGAAGACTCTAGGATAGAGGTCGATGCTATCGTAGCTATCAACATCTTCTAGTTTGGTGTTAAAAGGACTGTTTTTAATATTTGTGAGGTTGATGTATTGGAATTTCTGGGTTTTGGGATTATAGATTTCCAGGCTAGGATTAATTTGATTGGGAGCATCTAATTTTAGACCCGAAAAAATGACTATTTTGCCGTCAGCTAGTGGAATTAAACTAGGATACCAACGCCCTTCTTGGAGTTGGCCTAAAGTAGACCATTTGTCTGTTTTCCAATTATAAAGGTTGACTTGTCTAGAGCCTGTAAAAGCTCCTCCAGGATAATAGCGTCCAGTACCACCAATAAAAAGGACGTTACCATCTGCTAGCTGTAAATGACCGGAGCAAAATAAATCGTTGGTTTCTCCGTATTGTATGGCAGGTGGTGTAGAAATGCGCTGAAATTCCTGAGTTTTGGGATTAAAGAGGGAAGTATTATTAATCACATTATTTTCTGTGACATTAACTCCTTCTATAAAGCTGATGTTGCCACTGTCGTTAACAAGAGTAGTACGAAAGCTGCTACCGCTTAGGCTTAATACCTTGCCATTGGGGAGAAGGACAGTATGTACAGATTGCATCCGGTTTTCTGGAGGAGGCATTGGGATTGTTTCCCATGCGCCCATTTCTGCTTTCAGTCCGATTTTTGGTAGAGCGATCGCCTGTGGGGAGGTGAAGCCCATCGTTTGTTCCCAGCCACAGAACGTCATTGCGATCGCTAGGATAAAAGCTACAAAAATCGCCACAATTATGCTGTGTTTTGATTTTTCCGCTAACATTTGTTTTTATTATTTATAGAAAGTTTGTTCAATTCTGTCCGTGTAGCTTCAATGGCAAATTCGGCAATTTTATAAGCACTTGGGTGTTCATTTTCAGCATCTTCACCTGGAATCCAAAACTTACGCCGAGTTAAACGCAATGAATTGATAAAATCAGGAATAGCATTGAAAATTTCGATGGCGATCGGACCATGATAAACGTCCAGAACTGGCTCTAAAAAAGATTGCCAAGGTAGCCAACTCGTATGTACAGCCCCTCTATCTGGAGGGGAAATTTGAATATAATGAAGCCTTCCTTGTTGCGCTAAAGTTTCTACTTGTGTTTTAAATATCTCTGGCCCATCTCCATCTAGAGTTTCATGGGCGCTATCAATTACTACTCCCACTTGTTTACTCTCAACGCCATCCAGAAATTCAATTAATTGTGATAACTTGTTTGGCCCTGGTGTTTCCCAATGAGTTATCGGCTCAATTGCTAATTTGACATTTTTGCACATCGCATATTCACCTAACTCATTGAGGATGGGTTGAGCGTTAGCATAGCGTATTTTCAGATGTTCTTGAAGTTCATCACTCCAAATAGGTGTATTAAAGTCTGTAGTGGGAAAAACACCATAGGGGATAATAATTGGCCCCATCATAATTTTACCGCCTAATGCTGCGGTGATATCAACCCGTGATTTGAGATACTCTAAAGCTTTTTTTCGTTGTTCAGGATATGGGGAACTAGGGTCAAATGTTTTAGTCGCCCCGACGTTAGTAGTAATTTTGATATCGGCTAATCCTTGCTCATTCATATCAGAGCGCAGATTTGTATAATCAGCTAAATCTTTGTCGTAGTCTGGAGTTTCCCCAGGTGCGATTGGAAATTCAAAACCAGTGTAGCCATAATTTTGCAGACATTTAATGTGCTGGATAATAATCTGCCGATAATCTAGATCATTTGGCTTCATATTAGTAGTGAACATGAAAAAGCTTAAATAAATATCTGGCAAATTTGATTCATTATTCATCATTGTAATTTCCTCTTTTTAGATCAAGCATCCGGATAAAAAATTATGGTTTTACATTCCAAATCTGACGATAAATTTTCCAGCTTTCACACTCTTTTTTCATGACCCATAAAGCCCGAAAGCGAGTTTCTGTAGATGGACTGCCATCATGTGGGTAAATAGTAGCGACGGAAAGCCCATTTACATAACCAAAATCGTTAAAAACCTCGATTTCTTCAGCAGTGAAGATGGGATCAATATCTTGATTTGCAATTTGACCCATAAACCCTGTGATAATATCAGGAATCCCGCATCGATCAGGGGCATTCGGTGGCATCCAGAGGGCATTTTCTGTGTACATTTCTGCATAACCCTCTATATTTTTTGTCCTCACATTTTCGGGATAGACTACTTCAAAAATTTCTCGAATCTCATCTTTATCTCTAAACATCTTGTTTCCCTTTGTTGGATAATTTGTGTATTGCTTGCAGTCAATTTTTACGAAATACCTGATGACATTCAAAACTAAAGAAAAATTGTTGACATCTCGTGCCAGTTGATTGACTAGGTGAGGGAGTAAAGTAGTAGGAATTACAAATATCCTGAATTTTATCTACCTACTCTCTCTGCGGCAATTTTAGTTTGTAATTATTAATCACAAATAACTAAAAACCGATAACTTTCTCTAAGTATTGACGAGCCATGAGTGCGTATTGCAAAGGATTAGCTTGGTTAGGATCTTGTTCTGCCTCCACCATCAACCATCCTTGATAATTAGCTGTAGCCAGTGTTTGCAAAATGGGCTGAAAATCAATTGCACCAGCCAAATCTCCAGGAACAGTAAATATCCCGGCACGGATTGAATCTAAAAAGCTACGACCAGTGTCTATAGATTCCTGTAAAATTGACTGACGAATATTTTTCAAATGAACGTGTTTGATGCGATCGCTATATTTTTGAGCTACTTCTAAAGGGTCAACTCCTGCGTAGTACAAATGGCCAGTATCAAGAAGCAGATTAACATATTCGGGATTGGTATCCTGCATCAACCGATCAATATCAGTTAAGGTTTCTACTCCTGTACCAATATGGGGGTGATACATCAACTGCATACCGTTTTCCTTGGCTAATTTACCAAGGGTGTTCAGTCCTTTTACCATCTTCGACCATTGCTGGTTATTAAAATGTGGTCTGTTAAGTAAAGGGTCTACACATTTTTTTTGATGAACAGCATAACCCAATTCAGCTACCACAATACTTGTACCACCTATCTGCTGCATAAATTCCATTTGTTTCTGGAATTCTTTTAAGGTTTCATCCTCCTGTCCAACCTCAGTGAATTTGGTTCCAACCCAAGGTTCAGAAATTGTCAAGTTACGAATTTTTAACTCTCTTTGCAAATCTTCGATGTTTTCTGGATATTTACCTGATGTTTGTGAACCTTCATAGTTAGATAAGGCCATTTCACTCAGAATCTGCTGAAATGGGATAGGAGGAGTGAGATCAATAGTAGGGTCATCACCATTACTCCATCCTGTTGGTGTAATACCCACATGGACTTTTTCGCGCTCAAATGTGGGGTTTAAAAGGGGAGGATTAGATGCAGCCGGAACTAAAGAAACTAAACTGGAATTACTCTCATTTGTTGCAGCATTAGCTGGAAGCGTTAAGCTAGTTATCCCTACCAATACAAACACAAATAATAGGGTAAATAAACAAATAATTTCTTTGATTTTAAAGAAAACTGATGATTTATTCATTTGGCAATCATTATTGGTGAACATGGTTTAATGTTTCCTGATTTTTTGCAACAATGTCGGGATAACCTGGTGAAGATGATTATCCAGAGATGATTTCACTACTTCACCAAGGTTATTTGTCAAAATTCAAATTTTACTGATAAGCTCCAAACTGAGTGACATCTCCGTTATAAATAGTGTTGTTAGGCATCAATGAATTAAACAGATCGGTTGAGGAGAATTTAGCTTCCTTAAGAATGGCATCTACTAACCTGGTCTTTCTCATAAAGCTATTGGAAAAATCTGCATTCGATAAATTAGATCGAGAAAGAATAGCTCCTTTTAGTTGAGCATTTTTTCCCACTGCATTAGATAAATCTGCATCAGAGAGAATTGCGTCCGTTAAATCGGCATCGGTTAAATTTGCATTTAATAACTTTGTCTTATCCATCAGGGCATTATACAAATCTGTCTGAGAAAGGTCAGCCCTAGTGAGGTTAGCATCTGATAAGGTGATTCCCATCAAAATAGCACCCGATAGATTGGCTCCTGTGAGATTAGCTCCCTTCAGCTTTGCGTCAGCGAGTAGGGCACCAGAGAGATTGGCGTTGGATAGATTTGCCCCACCCAGTGCGCTGCCATATAAATCTTTACCGGATAGATTCGCTTCCGATAGATCACAGCCAACACAGGCATTTGTGATCAGCAATTTTGTGTAATCTTTGTCTACGAAAGCATGAGCAGGCAAACTAAAAATAGTTAAGCTCAGGATGATAGAAAGGGCAATAGTAGAAAGTCTACGTGACCAAGATGTAATATTCATGTTCGTCCTTCAAATTAGGAATGTTTGCAATTATGTCAGAATGAAAAATCGGCCTTTTCTGAGAACTTGAGTCAGACCAAGTACAACATCTTTGCCCTTAACTAAGACTGACTGAAGGGGGTTCGCTCCAAGTCCCATATCCCAAACCTTTTGCGCCAGGTGGGTTCACCCCAATTGTTGGCCATAGGAGTCCTTCTGGATAGGCTTGTGGACTGGGAATAAAGGTTTGATCATTTTGTTTAGTCCCAAATACATCTCGCCAAGCTGATGGCAGTTGATACCAAGTAGCTATATACCAAAGCTTGATGACATTGCGAGCGAGTGGTCCTAATTTCTCAGATCCTAGAATTTCGCAACGAATTCCTGTAGTTAAGATAGACTCGTCATTGTTATTTTGCGCTTCAAAATTCAGGCGATGAAAGGTTAGTAACAGTTCGGCAAACATATCTTTACCAATGATATTCAATATGGTGTCAAAGTAAAGAGACGCTTGTCCAGTTCCCTGTAAATGAAATCGCGAAAAACCAGTTAAAGTTACTGATAAATCGAGAAAATAGTCCATAAACTCATCTGCATTCATCTCCATTAGTTGTTGATCTCCACAAAAACATTAGATTGATTAGTAGGTGGCAATTTTGATTAAACTAAGTCATCAGCTCATCAATAAAAGTCCTGCTATCGATGAGCGATCGCTAGTTGTGATATCCTCATTTTGGAGCATAGCACTGGAAATCAATTCCGCACTTTTAGTAACAAGATGTGTGAGAAACGGATCTCAATAATCTAATCAAAAGATAGGAGCAGCATTAATTCCATTCATACCGGGAATAGGATTACGAATGAGATTATTCGCTTGTTCCTTCAGGCGAAACATTCCCCCAACGGCGGGAATCAACTTCTCAGGATGTCCGTCAAAAGAATCTTCAATCTCTGCGAGGAAATCACTATAGGCAGTTTGGAATCCTTGGGCTGCTATATACAATTCTGAGCCTTCAGGATAATCGCTGAGTGTGGCATTAGTCTTGAGGGGATAAACTGCCTCCCAATCTACATCAAAGTGTCCACCAGTGGGATGATCGGGATGATCGGATTGTTCCGGCTCATCTTTGTTGACAATATAGTATTGTTCTAATTGTAGTTGTTGAAAACGATAGTAATGGCCTAGTTCTCGTTCTGCATCGTAAATAGCCCCGGTTCTTGACCCCTCTCCCTGCTCTTGAATCACCTTTAAAGCCCGGATTGCTGAACGTAAATCCGTCACTGGGATAATGTCGCCACCACCGTTATAGTAATATTCGGGGGTAATTTGTCGCTGAGGATCACCGCAAAAAAGAGCATCACCCATGTCTTGATGCAGAGCATATAAGCCACGAATGATCTCTGCATAGAATAAGCCAATGCTATAAAAACTATACGAAGGATCATAGCCTAGAACCGATAGCAAAGTCTCTTGTAGAGTTCGAGACACGACTAGGGGCTGGTTTTCGGGAACTTCTTTGGCTCTTTCAATATTCAAAAAAGTTTCTACCGCCTCTGGCGAAAACTTTCTTAGATCAACCGAAAAGTCTTTCGATCCTGTTGGTAAATAGGCAGGATATTGGGGAATAAAATCAGGTGCTGTTAGGGTTGATTTCATGTTTCCTCCCACCGCATTAAAAACATTGGCTACGAGGGTTAGGTGTAGCATTTCTTCTACGGCAACAGCCCGAATAATATGAAAAGCTTCTAAATTAGTTCCGGGTTTAAGGGAGTAAAGTGCAGTCAAATAAGGGGGAATGGTTGCGTGTTCTATCTTCATTGCTTGAACGAGATAGTAATGCAACTGTTCTACTGTTGTAATCAGTTTTAAGCTATTGTCTGTAGTCATAATAGGTCGGCGGAAATGTGTTCTCTATTCTTTAAGGATGACGACGCGAGTTTGAAATTCTAATTGTTTAACTCTTTAAGCATCTGTTCGGCAACCATAAAACTCAAGGCAGCAATTGTCACGGTTGTATTTGAACTACCGATGGTTGGCATACTTCCAGCACCAACGAGATAGAGATTATGATGATCCCAAGAACGCAGAGATTTATCAACAACCGAGTTGTATTGCGTGGTTCCCATGACATGAGTTCCAGAAAAGTGGTTTCCCCCTCGATAGAAATAACCTTCACCCTCAAACTCAAAATAAGCGGGGTCTGAAGGATCGTAGTGAGTATAATCTTCTACTCCCAAACGTTGAAACATGAGGCGAGAGAGTTGTCTTGTGTAGGCAAGAGTTCTGAGAGAGTAATCAGGTATATTGAAGGAAATCACAGGACGATAATTACCCAGTTGATCCTTGTGTTGCGGATCGATGGTGACTCGGTTACTGGGATCAGGGGGTAATTCACACATGAAAGCGAGCAGCAGTTGTCGTGAAATTCGACTAATCAACGTCTGGCGCAATTCTTGTCCATATTTGTTTTTATGATCAACGGCATCTTCCACTTCAGTGTAAGGTGATCCTGTTGCCCATCCCCAACCATCATTGTGAATGTCTACAGCAAAGGCGGATTGTTTGTGGCGAAAATTGCCTTTCCGAAATGTTCCAATTCCTGATGTCACAATGGGGCCTCGCATCGTGCCAGTCACTTCAGGCATCAGACCCC
>NZ_JAYGHH010000034.1:0-23067 GCF_034931045.1 Nodularia sp. UHCC 0506 | reverse complement strand
GATAACATGAAGGGGTGATCCATGAGATGGCAGCCCATGAGTCCACTGGTATTAGGTAATTCAGAAGCAAGCATCAACCGAGCGTTTTCCACTGCATTAGCCGCTAAGACAAATAAAGTCCCTTGAGCGATTCCTGTCGTATGTTGAGGAGAATTTGGATCATCATAAAGCTTGTAGTGAATGCTAGTGACACGACCGTTTTCAGGATCAATTTCTACCCGAAAAGCTACTGCTTGGGAGAGTAAATGAACCCGACCTGTTTGGAAGGCTTTAACTAAAGTTTTACGAGCATCATATTTTGCTTGAACCGGACAAATGGGAACACAGTTGGCATTTCCTTGGCAACGTTCTCCATACTGAACAGGATTGGTAGCGGCAATTCCTTCAGGCACAAAAACGTTACCATGATCGTATTTAGGATTGGGTACACCATTGCGACCTTGAGGAAAAGTAGCAAAACTTAATTCCAGGGTTTCGCCATAAATTTCAACTTTAGTCCCACTAACTTTCTCAACTACTTTTTGATCCAAGTAAGAGGGGGGAAGCTTTTCCATAGGAAAAACATAGCCATCTTCAAATGGGACACCTAGTTTTTCTTGCTCATCTGTGTCTCCACAAACCCCTATCTCGTACTCCGCTTTGCGGTAATAGGGCATCAGTTCTTCATAGCTAATCGGCCAGTCAAGACCTTGCCCATAGATACTTCGTAACTTGAAATCTTCCGGTAACATCCGTGGAGTTTTCGCTTCCCAGTGCATCGTTGTCCCGCCGGGAACTCGTGTATAGGAACCTCCAAGTTTCATGGGACCTAATTCTACAAAATAATCTCCAATATTATTGGGGCTGAGAGCATTAGGATTTTTGGGATACGGGGAGTTAGCGTCCTTGGCCACTGCACTGTAGAAGGTGTCTACATAATTCTGAAAGCCCGCAATGGTTAAATCCTTAGTTTTTCCGGCTTCTAAGATTAAAACCGTCTTTCCTTGTTGACTTAGTTCTTTGGCAACAATAGCTCCAGCGATTCCAGATCCTACGATAACAACATCATAAAACGTTTCAGAGACAGTCTTGCAATCGACAGAGTTGAAAGTTGTTTGACTTGGACTCATTAGTTACTCCTTCAAGGCTACTCTTTGATATGAATTTATTTGGCAACATTTCCAGATGATTGAAGAGGAGTTTTGCTTCAGCAATATCATTATTGAAGGCGCAATCACTGGTATGAATGAACATTGACGAAGTTCTTTTAGAACTGCCAGCAACTTTTTCGAGAGAAATACTGAGGTTTTGTTTGTAACTAAAGATGTTGTATGTTCGTTTACTAGCTTTATTGCCACTAACTTAGGAATGCATAAGTATTGGGCAATAATCTATACGGCTCTAGTAGCGAATTTCTGAATTTGTAGATGAGTTGTGTCTCTGATTTAGAGAAGTTGTAATTTATGTGTTTGGAAACGACGCTTATTATTATGACTGTAAATAAGCGGTTATCACTCACAATGTTACATAAATACATATAAATATAGGTGAGTAAACGTTTTAACAGTGTTGATGTCTTTTTTAGATCACCTGTAGGAGTATTTTTTATTTTTCCGGCGCGGCAATAATCCCATTTTAGGCGCGACATCATGACGCTACAATGGCTGTAACTCCATATATATAAAGCTTTCAGGATATAAATGCGCGCTAATTTCTCCAGTTACTTGCCCAAATTTATTCTTAACTTTCTTGTGGCAACCTCTGTCAGAGTAATTTCTCTCATTAGTATAATTAATACATAAGAAATTGTGATTATAGTATTAATGGCTAGATGCAAAAAACATACTTGACAAACTGACAACCAATGTCTCAGCGAAAAAAATCTGGATAGAGGATAATTGAGAGGTCAAGGTAGTTCTTTGTAGTACAAGCTAATGCTAAGGTGCTTATTAATACTTATATTATTGTTCTACTTTTATCCATAGAATTTTTTCCAGTATTAATACTGAATTTTTGGGGTGGTATTTTCGTATTTACCACAAAATAAAGTACGGAGTCTGGGTGATACAGCAGATTTCATGTAAGTACGGTACATACTCAAGTCAGGATTTAATTAATTGTCCACAGATAAATACAGATGATGTGTGTACTTCATTTACTTGCAAAGTGCTGTAAATTCATCAACGAACCACAGAGAAATGAGGATATTGATATTAAAAATAATGGCTCGAAATTTGTTAAGTTCAATCTAGAAATTGCTTTCGGTTTTGATTTTGCGGATATTTTCGAGGTGGAATCACAGCAATGTGTGCGTTGGGGAGATATTGAAACGAGATATGTTATTTGTGAATATTTAAAAGAGCCATAGCCAAAGGGGGAGGGTAAGTAGTAATACTATAGATCCCACTGCTAAAGAGGTAACTGCCAAGTCGCGGTCAAGATTAAAGGTTTCGGCGATTACCATTGTGGCAAATGCTGGAGGCATAGCCATTTGTAGCACAATTACCTTTGCAGGTTCACCAGTTACGCCAACAAATGATAATGTACTGCCGATGACTAAAGGAACTATCAACATTTTAATTGTTAAGCTGATTCCTGCTTCCGGTAGCCTGTCCCAAGAATGAAGCTGAGAAAGTCGCATCCCAATTAATATTAAAGTTAAAGCAATAACGCCCCAAGCTAATTTTTCTAGGCTAGATTCCCAGACAGAAGGGAGCGTTACTTCACGAAATAGCAAGCCAAAGGCGAAACTCCACAGGGCAGGATTAATTAAAATCGACTGAGTAATTTGCCAATAATTGCTGAGATTACTACCGAAATGAGATGCCAAAACTATTCCGAAGCCATAAGCACCGAATAGTGTTCCTAACATATCGTAGAATAAAGCCCAGGCAAAGTATTCTTGCCCGACCAATGCGAGGGTGATGGGAAAACCCAGATAACCTGTGTTACCAACCATTGCCGCCAGGAGCAAACTACCTTGAGTGGATTTTTGGTGAATAGTTTTGGTAAAATAGGCTTGCCCTTTCATTCCCCACCAAGCTAAAAATGCTCCTAATGAAATGGCTAAATAAGCGATCGCTGGTGCAATCCAAATCTGTCCTGACAAGTCCGCTTGACGTAAAAAAGCGACAATACTTACAGGTACTCCTACCCAAAATAACCATTGACCCACACGAGTAGGAACCGTATGAGGTAGTTTGCGTCCCAGAATAAAGCCTACTAGGACTAAGCCCACCAGTTTGACGTATAGTTCTAGGAGGTTAGCCAAGATTGTGCGGAAGAATCATAGATGTGAATACTACGGAAGATGTTTATTTGTGTCTAGTCTACAATCTTTGAAGAATATTGCACAAAAGCAGGAGTTGATCCTTGAATAAAGCCCGGTTTTCTGGACAACCGCATAACTTATCAGGTGACTCTGGTGAAGATATTCCAGTGGCTTTACGCGATAGCCCTGAAGCAGCACCTAAGAGACTTTCGCCAAATCTGATTTTACTGATCACAGGAGTATCCGGGTTAATTTTCCTGGGGTTAATTGCTAGTTTTTGGTTTTTTGTGATCGCACCTAGAAACACAGTTGAGCCTCAACTTGCATCTAATGGCACAACTCCCGTAGATGCACAATCTAGTGATTCTGTCAATAGTCAAGATAATAATATTGATGCGCTCTTGGGTCATTTGACATACCCAGAAGCACCAAAGTCAGAACTAGTACCAATTACCGCAGATGGGCGTATTAGACTACGAAAAGTTGCGGCCGAAAGATATCAGGCGATGACGCAAGCGGCGCGACGTGAAGGTGTAATTTTAGCGCCAATTTCGGGTTTTCGCTCAGTAAAAGAGCAGGAACAGTTATTTTTTGGTGTTGGTGCTAGACGCAATCAAACCCCAAGCGAAAGAGCTACTGTCAGTGCGCCCCCTGGACACAGTGAGCATCATACAGGCTACGCTGTGGATATAGGTGACGGGGCAGTACCAGCAACTAATCTGCAAACCAACTTTGCAAATACTAAAGCTTTTCGGTGGTTGGAAGGAAATGCGGCTCGTTTTGGCTTTGAAATTTCCTTTCCTGAGAATAATCCTCAAGGTGTGAGTTATGAGCCTTGGCACTGGCGTTTTGTAGGCGATCGCCATAGTTTAGAATTATTCTATAAAGCTAGAAACATCAACTCTACACAACCATAAGAGACTTCCAAATAAAAAATAACCCGTCGTTTTGAGAGCAGGGGGGCAGGGAGCGGGCTTGCCGTGAGCGTAGCCGAACGGGAGCAGGGGGAAGAAAGGTCATTTTAGTTGCAGAAATTTGGATCAACTTCTTTGTGGAGTTCTCTAATCGAAATTCCCTCTAGGGTGGATATTTGCGTAATTCCTAATGATATTACGAAACTGTGACAGCTTGTCTTTTAACAGTAAGTTAACAGTAAGAATATATCTCGCCTAAGTTTTTAGACGTAAAATGCCGAAAATCTCACCGGAAACAGGAACGCAGCTGCACTTTTTGTCATCTAGACAGAGAGATATACTATAATACTCTCTTGACAAAAAGTATCAATTTGCCTGAAGATTCTACTCATCTAGTTGTGTATTAATTATTTGTGACGAGGCATTAAATGGGAATTAATAATCTGTTTACCTCTGGCGGTGTAGTGATGTGGCCGCTATTCGGGTTTTCCGTGTTAGCCGTAGCACTGATTTTTGAACGTATCCGATTTTGGTTAAGAATCAATAACCGTCAAAGCGTTGTAATTAGAGACGTATTGAAACTTTATCGGCTAGATAACGTAGTTGGTGCAGTGGATAAACTACAGAAAAATGCAGATTTGCCTCTAGCACGGATTTTTCTGGCAGCTTTGGAATTGGAAGAACCAAATCCCGAAGAATTTCGTTTGGCATTAGAAAGTGAAGCCCAAGCAGAGATACCCTTACTTAAACGCTTTCAAAACATCTTTGAGACCATCATCGGTTTAGCACCATTATTAGGTCTACTGGGTACTGTGTTAGGATTGATTGCTTCCTTTGCTTCCCTCGATATTGGTGATGTCGGAGGGACAAAAACCGCAGGTGTAACGGCTGGTATTAGTGAAGCTTTAGTTTCCACTGCCACAGGCTTAGTAGTGGCGATATTTACACTCTTATTTGCCAACTCTTTTCGGGGTTTATATGTCCGTCAAATTGCTCTGATTCAAGAGTATGGAGGACAATTAGAGTTACTTTACCGCCGCCGCTACGAACGAGGAGAGAAGAATTATGCGTCTACCAGATGAAGCCGATTTACCAGCACAGATCAACATCTTACCGATGATTGATGTGATATTTGCGATTTTAACGTTTTTTATCATGTCAACGCTGTTTTTAACTAGGTCTGAAGGATTGCCAGTGAATTTACCTACAGCAACCACAGCCACACAACAGCAAATTCCCATGAAAATTACCGTCACAGTGGAGGAAAACGGAGTCATTAGCGTCAATCGTGAACCGAGCCAAGTTGATTCATTAGCAGAGCAATTGCGGACTATGATTGGTTCTAATTCAGAAGCGTTGGTAATTATTAATGCTGATGAGAAAGTCGGGCATGGTCAGGTAGTGGCAATTATGGATCGGGTGCGTCAGGTAAAAGGAGCGAAGTTAGCGATTTCTACCCAAAAACCCTAAGTAAGTAATTAACTAATTAAATCCATCTTTTTATCCTTTCTCCGTGTACTGATACAACTGGTGTTCAGTTAAATTTAGAGATGTAGCATTGCTACATCTTTAAAGTCCGTGTACCAACGATACTCTTCAAGTAACCTTACTGTGGTTTTTCATATTTACCAGGGTACTTACGTTGAAAATAGTCTTCCATAATTTCTAAAAGCATCGGGCCAGCCAGACTACCACCACCACCACCAGAATGTTCAGTAAAAACGACAATCAGGACTTCTGGCTTGTCTGCTGGGGCATAAGCACCAAACCAAGCATGATTCTTTTTCACCCCACCCTGCCACGCTTCAGCTGTGCCTGTTTTACCCGCTACTGGGGGAAGTGTGGGTTTATCCAAAACTTTACCAGTACCCTCAGTAATCACCTTTCTGAGTCCGTCTTGAATAATTTTGAGTGTTGTCGGTTTCATCTTTACAGGTTCTCGCCAACTTCTGGATTCTTCATTATCTTTAAGCAGATGGGGCTGGACTCGGTAGCCGCCATTAGCTGGCACTGCAAACATCACAGCTACTTGCAAAGGAGTAGCTAATAAAGCACCTTGACCAATGGACATATTAACGCTGTCTCCTATAGTCCAAGGCATTTGACGAATTTTGCGTTTCCACTCGTCGTCTGGTACTAAACCTCTGCTTTCCTCCGATTCAAAATCAAAGCCAGTTTTTTGACCGAATCCAAATTTACGAGTCCATTCAATCAACGTGGGGCCACCCACTGTCCTCGCAACTTGATAAAAGAAAGTATCACTACTCCACTTCATTGCACCCACAAAACCTAAAGGACCGAATCCAGCATGGTTCCATTCACCAAATCTTGTACCACCAATGTTTAAATAAGGGTAGGTTTGTAGGATGGTGTTAGGAGAAAATTTACCTGATTCCAATGCAGCTGCCGTAGTGACAATTTTGAAGGTACTGGCGGGCGGAAAAGAACTCAGAGCGCGATTAACTAAAGGATGGTTTGCCCCTTGGACGGTTTCCCAGTCTTTTTGCGAAAGTTTTTGTTTAGAGAAGATATTCGGGTCAAAGGTGGGACGAGATACCATTGCTAAGACTGCGCCATTTTTGGGGTCAAGTGCCACAATAGCACCGTTGTAATTACCCAAAGCTTTGTCTGCGGCAATTTGTAGATTTAAATCTATCGTTAAATTTACATCATTACCAGCCTTGGCCTGCTTCTCTCCCAATACCCGAATTGGACGACCAGCGCCATCTACTTCTACTTGTTGACCGCCCCATTCCCCCCGGAGGACATTTTCGTAAACTTTTTCAACCCCCATCTGACCAATGACATCTCCTAATCGATAGCCTTCCTTTCGCCTCCGTGCTAATTGTTCGGCAGTTAGTTCTCGCGTATAGCCTAATACATGGGCTAATTCTTTTCCGTGGGGATAGTAGCGAACAGCTTCTGCATGAATTTCTACACCGTTTAGCTCATATTCATACTCTTTGAGAGCAGTAATTTGGGCTTCATTCAGGTCACGGGCAATGCGAATTAGTGAAGAAGAGTTGGGCCCGGCCTCTTGTAATTTTTTTTCTATTTCTTCTTTAGGGATCTCCAGAATTTTCTCTAGACGTGAACCGACGACCCACCACCCAGCCTTGGTATGCGCCATTGGCCATAAATATACAGAACGAGGAGAACGTGTACTGGCTAAAAGTTTGCCATTGCGGTCAAAAACATTACCCCTTTCTGGCTGTTTGGGAATTATCCGCACTCGGTTAGCTTCTGCTTGCGAACGGTGTTGCGCTCCTTCGAAAATTTGTAAGTATGCCAAGCGCACGGCGATGCCAGTGGTCATTAATAAGGTAAATGCAATTAAAAATAGGGGCTGAAAATTTCGGCCAACTGTGCGTGTATTTTTTTTTTCGCCCAGTGGAGATGATTGCCATAAAGTCATAAGACAAAAAAAATTTTAAACTAGTATTAATATGTATACGATGATGCTAATAACCTACCGGGAATTTAGCGCTAAAGCGATCGCCTGACCTATGAACTTTCAAACAACTCTTATACTGCATAATTTATCAGAAAGGAAAGGGTTTATTACCCCTACCCTACACAAAATGTCAAGGGTTTACTTCTGCACGTAGTTTGTGCGTCAGTCCTAACTACTCAATTATCAGTTGCAATAGACCACATTAATCAAAAAATTCTCCTAATATCAGAATATTCTACTGAGGATTATGGCTCAAACTGTTACGCAAAATCAAAATAAAATCACAACGTCTCAGCCCTTGGACGTTGAATTGCGTCATGTGTTCAAGTTTTTTCACAAAGAACCCGCAATACATGGAGTCGATTTGGATATCAGGCAGGGAGAATTTTTTAGTATTTTAGGCCCTTCTGGTTGTGGTAAAACAACCATATTACGCTTAATAGCTGGATTTGAGATGACTGATGGTGGCAAAGTATTGATTGAAGGTCAGCCGATGACTAATGTCCCTGCTTATCGCCGACCTGTAAATACTGTCTTTCAAAGTTATGCCTTGTTTAACCATATGAATGTATGGGATAACATTGCTTTTGGATTGCGCCTTCATAAAAAACTCCGCAAATCAGAAATTGAAGCCAGAGTTCAAGAAGCTTTAATGCTGGTAAAAATGGAAAATTTGCGATCGCGCTTTCCCAATCAACTCTCTGGTGGTCAACAGCAACGGGTGGCTTTAGCCAGGGCTTTAGTCAATCGCCCCAAGGTTTTATTGCTTGATGAACCTTTGGGGGCTTTAGATTTAAAGTTGCGTAAAGATATGCAGGTGGAGTTGTCAAATTTACACCAAAATTTAGGATTGACCTTTATCATGGTGACACATGACCAAGAAGAAGCTATGTCTCTAAGCGATCGCATCGCCGTGATGAATCAAGGCAAAATTGAGCAAATCGGTACTCCTAGACAAATTTACGAGCATCCCCTAACGCCCTTTGTCGCTAATTTTATTGGTGATACTAATTTATTTAGTGGCAAAATCACTCATGTAGAATCTACAACCGTGCAAATTACTACAGAAACGGGACTGAAAATTAATGTCGCCCGCAGTCAAGACACACCAACAGAATTATCTCAAGCAATAGTGGTGAGTGTACGCCCAGAAAAAATTCAACTTTCCCTCTATCAGCCTGGTGTCTCAACTAACTGCTTTGAAGGACGGCTAGGTAATATCATGTATTTAGGAACCCATGTTAATTATGTTGTGGAATTGGCAAATGGTGTGAGCATTAATGTTTTGCAACCCAATACCTTTGGTAATTTACCAGATCGTGATACACCCATCCACGCTTGGTGGACTGAAAGTGATTGTATAGCTTTATTAAATAACTAGTGATGACTAATAGACGGAAGTTTTTACAAGGGATAGCAGCACTTTCTAGTTTCTCCCTGGCTAGTTGTAGCTGGCAATTAGGTAATGTCAGATCGGCAACAAATTCTGGCAGCAGTGACCAATTGCATCTTTACACTTGGACGCAATATGTCGATCAAGAATTACTACAAACTTTTACTACCCAAACAGGCATAAAAACCCTGGCCGATGTTTATGATTCTAATGAAGTGATGTTAGCTAAACTCTTGGCGGGTGGTGGTGGTGTTTACAGCCTCATTTATCCATCTGACTATATGGTGCAGAAGATGGAAGAGCAAGGGTTATTAATTGAATTAAATCATGAGCGCTTGCAGGGTATCGAGCAATTATTTTCTCAGTTCCAAAATCCTAGTTATGACCCCAAAAATCGTCATAGCATCCCCTTTAGCTGGGGAACAACAGGTTTAATTTACAATTCAGCAATCCTCAAAGATGCACCAGAAGATTGGGACTATCTTTGGCAAAATCAGGGAATCCTGAATAAGCGGATGACGTTGTTAAATGATGTCCGGGAAGTGATGGGTGCAGTTTTACGAATGTTAGGTTATTCATATAATTCAAAAGATGAAAGCCAAATTAAACAAGCTTATGAAAAACTGTTAGAGTTAAAACCCGCGATCGCATCCTTTGATACAGATGCTTGGCAAAATCAAATGCTGGCTGGAGATTTAATATTAGCAATGTGTTATTCGGTTGATGCCATCAAAGTTAATAGGGAAAATCCTCAACTCAAATACATCATTCCTCGCAGTGGTTCTTCACTATGGACTGATACAATCGTTATCCCTAAAACTGCCCCCAATATCGATGGAGCTTATGACTGGCTTAACTTTATGTTAAAACCAGAAGTAGCAGCTATGATTAGCCAACGCATGAATCTGGCTACTCCTAATCGTATTGGCTTTGAAAAATTACCCAATCAAATCAAAAACAACCAAAATTTATTTCCCCCTAACTCATTGTTAGAAAGGTGCGAACGCATTACCCCTTTAGGCGACTTGGAAGATGTTTATGAGCGTTACTGGACTCAATTAACTAGTAATTAAAACAATCAGAGTATAATTCTTAAATTATTATGCCTCAGAAAAATAACTCAACACAAATATATTTATCAGCCAAAGATATAGAAATACAAAAGACACCTCGACCTCAGCTAAACTGGCTCCAACCATTAGTATTACTCACCCCATCTGGTATTTGGTTATTACTTTTGCTGGTGTTACCAACACTATTAATTTTGCAGCTAAGTTTAGTACCCAATATTCGGCCAGGAGATATAGTTAACCCCAGTGGATTGGATAACTATATTCGGATATTTGATCCTTTATATCTGCAAGTCATTGGCCGGTCTCTGTGGTTAGCGATCGCCACAACCATAATTTGCCTGATATTAGGCTTACCTGTGGCCTATTGGATTGCTCAAATAGCCCCGCAACGCTGGCGAAATTTACTGCTTCTCGGCTTTGTTCTGCCTTTATGGACTTCCTCCCTACTGCGTTCCTACGCTTGGATTACTATTTTACGTCCTACTGGCTTATTGAATAGCTTACTCAGCAGTTTAGGCTTACCAACTTTAGAATTACTGCACCGAATGCCAGCCGTATTAATTGGCATGAGCTATAGTTTATTACCCTATATGGTATTAATCCTCTATGCCTCTCTCGAAAAGCTAGATCAGCGCTTATTAGAAGCAGCCGCAGATTTAGGTGCAAATGACATAGAAACTTTTTGTAAAATCACCTTCCCCCAAATTTTGCCAGGCATTACTGCCGGTTCCATGCTAGTCTTAATCACCGCATTAGGGGATTTTATCAACCCAGAATTACTAGGTGGGGCTTCTAGTATGACAGCCGCAAGGTTAGTTTATAACCAATTTCTCGGAGTTACCCAAAATTGGGGCTTTGGTTCAGCTTTGAGTATGACATTAATCTTAGTTGTTAGTATCGCGATCGCGTTGGTAATTAAATTTGGTGAAGTTAATAATCATGGCTAATGCTGCATTACTTATGCATAAAAAAAATCTTCTTTTATTATTAACTTTTGCATTAACAATCATCATCTTTTTGTTTATTCATACTCAAATTCAAATTGCCAAGAAACCTATTAAGGTCGGAATTCTACATTCTCTTAGTGGCACAATGGCAATTAGTGAAAAATCTGTAGTCGATGCCACTTTACTGGCTATTGAAGAAATTAACGCTCAAGGTGGTGTTATCGGCAAAAAAATTCAGCCAATTGTTGTTGATGGCGCATCTAATTGGCAAACATTTGCTCAAAAAGCCGAAAAATTGATTGTACAAGAAAAAGTTGTTACTGTTTTTGGCTGTTGGACTTCTGCTAGTCGTAAAACAGTTAACCCTGTATTTAATAAATATAATCATTTACTGATTTATCCAGTGCAGTACGAAGGACTAGAAGCATCGCCCAATATAATCTACACAGGTGCTGCACCTAATCAACAAATTATTCCGGCTGTCAAATGGTCTTTTGATAATTTAGGGAAGAAATTTTTTTTAGTAGGTTCTGACTATATTTTTCCTCGTACAGCCAACGCCATTATTAAAGACCAAGTAACAGCATTGCAAGGTAAAATTCTCGGCGAAGAATATATTCTCTTGGGAAGTAATCAAGTTGCAACAGCTATTCAAAAAATTGTAGCCACTCAACCAGATATTATTTTAAATACTATTAATGGCGACAGTAATATTTACTTTTTCCAAGCTTTGAAAAATGCTGGAATTACTGCCGATAAAATTCCCACTATTTCTTTTAGTCTGGCTGAAGAAGAACTCAGTCATTTTTCTATTCAAGATATGGTCGGTAACTACGCTGTTTGGAATTATTTCCAAAGTATTGATAATCCTAGAAATGATGAATTTATCAAGAAGTTTCAGCAAAAATATGGTAAAGATAGAGTCACATCTGACCCGATGGAGGCGGCATATTTCGGTGTTTACCTGTGGGCGCAAGCAATTCAAGATGCTGGTACAGATAATGTCAATGCTATTCGGGAATATATCAAAGATCAAAGTTTTTTAGCACCAGAAGGTATTGTGTATATAGACCCTGAAAATCAACATACCTGGAAGACAGTACGAGTTGGGAAAATCCAAGCAGACGGACAATTTAAAGTTGTGTGGAACTCAGATAAACCAATTAAACCCCGGCCTTATCCCCTCTCCCGTTCTCAAGCCTCTTGGGAAGTTTTTCTCCAATCTCTTTATGAAGGCTGGAATAATAATTGGGCAAATTCTGGTTAATCATGCAATCTTTTTCAGGGGATTTCCAGCCATTCACCGAAGCGGCAGGGGGAGCAGGAAACAGGAGGTGTTGAAAATTGCTTTACACTCCCGACTAAGTAATGATTTTCTCTTCTTTGACTACCCTATATAAATATCAATTGGGAATGGAGATGTGAAAAATATCAAAATAGCCAACAAATTAATCTTGTGGTTTTTAATAATTGCCTTGTTGCCTCTGACGACAATTACTTGTTTAAATTATTATATTGCCAGTAGTTCTCAGAAACAAGAAACTAAAAATCATTTGATTGCTATGGCAAATAGCAAAGCTAAATGGCTAGAAAAATATATTCATGAACGGAAAAATAATGCCACAGCTATTACAAAAATTCCCAACATAATTGATGCTGTTCAAAAATATCAACAGGTATTTGAAAAAAATGGTCTTGATTCTCCAGAATATCAACAATTAGATCAACAGTATAGAATATTTATAAACAATTATTTGGAAATCTTTGGTTACTCTGATATTATTCTCATATCTCAGGCTGGTGATGCTGTGTTTTCAGTCAAAGGTGGTCAAGAACTTGGATCTAATTTTTATACAGGAAGCTACAAAAATCATGAGTTAGCCAAAGTTTTTGATCGAGCCAAAACATTAATGCAAGTAGAAATATCTAACTTTGGCTATCATTTAGATACTAAAGAACCCGTCGCTTTTATTGCTGCTCCCATTTTTAGGAACAATATAATCATTGGTGTATTAGTATTAAAATTAAATAATCAAGAGTTTAATAAAGTAGTTAATAATTATATTGGTTTGGGTCAAACAGGCGAAACAATTGTAGTTTCCAAAATTGATCAAACCATAATCTTCACTTCACCCATCCGTCATGATGCAAATGCTGCTTTTAACAGAACTATGAAAATTAATCAGCAGACATCACATCCACTTAAACAAGCTGCTCAGGGAATTAAAGGCTTTGGGATTAACATTGATTATCGAGGTAAAGAAACTATTGCAGCTTGGAGATATTTACCTTCTTTAAATAGTGGTTTATTAGTCAAAATGGATACAGATGAAGCTTTTGCTTCATTGAAAACCCAGAGAAATATAATTATTATTTTAGTTACAATTACACTTATCTTAGTAGTCTTTGCCGCTATTGTAGTTGCTAAATCAATTTCTAAGCCAGTTACAGAACTGACTACAGCTGTCAAAGAATTGGCGAAAGGAAATTTTGATCAAAAAGCACAAGTAATTACCAATGATGAAATTGGTCAACTGGCAGAATCATTTAACTATCTGTCAGAAAACCTAGAAAAATCTTTTGAAACTATCAAATTGCGAGAGATAGAATTAGCTACTGCTAATCAGACATTAGCTGACATTTTAGCTGAATTAGAAGATAAAGCACAACAATTAGCTAATCAACTAATCCAGAGCGAAAAAATGTCTAGTTTAGGTCAATTAGTTGCAGGTGTAGCACATGAAATTAACAACCCAGTTAGCTTTATTTACGGTAATATTCCTCCTGCTCAGGAATACATGGAAGATTTGCTCAAACTAATCCAACTTTATCAACATTATTATCCTCATCCAGTTGCAGAAATTCAAGAACTTACAGAAGATATTTCTCTAGATTTTATAGTTACAGACCTCCCTAAGTTACTATCTTCTCTGGAAATAGGAGCTAAAAGAATAAAAGATATTGTTCTATCTTTACGCAATTTTTCTCGATTGGATGAGTCAGAAAGCAAAGCTGTGAATATTCATGAAGGTATTGATAGTACACTCATGATTTTAAAAAATCGTCTAAAAGCTACCTCCGAACGTCCAGAAATTACTGTGAATAAAGAATATGGTAAATTACCGTTGGTAGGTTGTTATGCGGGACAACTTAATCAGGTATTTATGAATATTTTAGTTAATGCTATTGATGCTTTAGAAGAAGCTATGAGCAGCCAAGATTTCACTAGAAAACCCCAAATTTTTATTCGTACTGAACTGACTAAAGATAATCAGGTATATATTAGTATTTCTGATAATGGTCTAGGTGTTCCTGAGAATGTTCACAAGAAATTATTTGACCCCTTTTTTACTACTAAGCCTATAGGCAAAGGTACAGGATTAGGCTTATCTATTAGCTATAAAATTATTACTGAAATACATCATGGAAAATTACAATGTATTTCTGCCCACAATCAGGGGACAAAATTTTTGATTTTATTTCCTTTTATTTAAATTTTCTTAAGTAAGTAAGTGGGCGAGAATAAATCAAAGTACATTAAGTAATGTAAAAAACATTGAGATTGTTTCCTAGTGAGGGCTTCAGCCTTCAAATAAGGACTAAAGTCCTTACTACAAACCTTGAATTATTCCTGCTGCTCTACTTATTTACTTAATCAAAGCTTTGAAATAGCTACTTTTTTATACAATAAGTTAGCAACACTCATAATTTGACTATACCATTAACAAAGAAGCTGAATCTTGTTTTTCTTGATTGATTAAATCATTGATAATCGAGAGAAATTCATGCTCTAAATATGGCTTAGTTAAATAAGCATTTGCGCCGAGTTCTTGGGCAAGCTGACGATGTTTTTCGGCACTGCGAGAAGTGAGTACTATTATGGGTAGATTGACGAAATTGGGGTTTTGACGAAGATTGCTTAACAACTCAAAACCATTCATTCGTGGCATTTCTAAGTCAGAGATAATTACCTGAATTTCTGGATGGCGTTGCAACTGTTCTAAAGCTTCTATACCATTTTGTGCCTGTATGACTTGATACCCAGATTTTTGCAGCGTCAGAGAGAGGGTTTGTCTGAGGCTAATGGCATCATCTACAACTAAAATCACTTTTGGAGCTTTGCGACTTGCTTCTAAAGAGCGCCTGGGTGTTTCTTCTATTGTATTTGTGGGTGCAGAGCCAGTTAATAAAGGCATATTTGGAACAGCATAAGCTGACATCGCTAAGGCTTTTTGCTCTGAATTATCAGCTGCTGGTAGTGCTGCAATATCCAGCCTGGTTGGACTTTCCTTTGACTCCAGGAGGAGTGTAGCATCAATTACTAAGATGAGATTACCGTTGGCTAAAGTGCTACAACCATAAACATATTTGGGGGGAGCGATCGCATTTCCTAAAGGTCTAATTACTAATTCTTGTTCACCAATTATTTGGTCAACTTCTAAACCGAAAACGCCTTGATGTCTCCGTAGTAGCAGTACAGGATTTTTCATTAATCCAACTTCATGGTTAATTGATGCATCGTTTAGTAAACTAGCACCATTGAATAATGAACCTTGATAGTCAACTAACTCAGAAAATTGATGTAGGGTGACTATAGTTTCATTCTCATCTGTGTTCCAATGTAAAACTCTTTTGCCTTCAAAATCCCTGATGTGCTGATTAACAGGAATCAATATTTTTTCGATACTGTCCAATAGTAGGGCATAGACAACCCCTCCCGCCTGGACTAACATTAATGTGTCAGTGGTCATAGATAAAGGTATTTTAAGGGTAAAAATTGTACCTTGATTGGGTAAAGATTGCACTGATATAGAGCCATTGAGTGCTTGTAACTGAGAACGCACAATATCTAACCCCATTCCACGTCCAGAGATTTCATTGACCTGATCCGCCGTGGACAATCCAGGAAAAAACATCAAATCTAACAATTGGGATTGTTCAGAGTGCGAAAAATAGCCTCTAGAATCATCATCAGCGATCAATTCTAATTCAATAGCTTTCTTGCGAATACTCTCAAAATTTAATCCTTGTCCATCATCCCTGACTTCAATCACAGTTTGACTACCCTGATGATAGGCGCAAATTTCAATTAATCCCTGTTCTGGCTTACCACGTTCTTGACGCAGTTGTGGAGATTCAACCCCGTGATCAAAAGCATTACGGACTAAATGTAATAATGGTTCATACAGCTTTTCTGCAATTGCTTTATCAACTAGCACTCCCGTACCTGTGAGTTTCAATTCTACAAGTTTGTGATATACACTTCCCAACTTTTCTACCAACTGGGGTAAACGATTGAGGACATTCCCCAGAGGTGATAAACGCGCCTCTACCAAATTATCTATGATATTAAAAGCCAAATTCTGCTTTTGGTCACTAATTTGAGTAGCTTGTTTAAGAAGTAATTCCAGAGATTCTGTAGTTTCTTGTAATTGCATAGTTTCTTCCATTGCTTCATGCAACGAAAGATGAAATTCTGTATATACATCCATTTCCAAAGAATCAAATTTCACTGAGGCAAAATTTTGTGTAGATTGGGATGTGAAATTTTGCATCTGTAAAGGCAAATCTCTTAATTGATTCAAAGTTGCTTGGTGTTTGCTAAATCGCTCTAATAATTGCTCTAAGATTTCTTGAACCTTTTCATCATATAATGTCCGGCGTTTTTGATGAATGAGTAATTCGCCAGCTAGATAATTAAGGTGTTGCAGTTTGTCTACATCTACACGAATGAATGTAGGTTTTCGATAAGTTTTACTTTCTGATGGCTGATACTTATCCTGTATTTGTTCATTGTTTTGGATAATTGCATCAGGAATAGCTTCAATGTCTGTGTCCAAAATATCTGCGACCACCTGTTCAGTGACAGCTAATGATTCGTTAACTTCTTCATCAGTGATATTTTGATCAGCTTCTCCTCCCCATATTGATTCTATTAAATTTTCGGAACTAGGTAATTCAGGAATTGATATTTCCTTGAAAACTAGCAATTGTCTTAATTTAGGACTGTCAAGCCAATTTCTTTCTTGGGAATTAACAGGGGGATAATTTTTATATTCTTTTGCTAATGTCTGGATTTGGTTTTGTAATGTTTGGACTAACAGAGTATAGTTGTCAGATTTATCAGATATATATTCAAATTTAGCCACTGCTAACAGAATGATTAAAATTATCCCGTGACGATAAAGGCAAAGACTATGGCTATCTTCTTCACTTTGGACAAAATGTAAAAAATCATTCAACCAATTAGTAATATAATTTATTTGGTGATCTTTCTCAGATTTAGGAATCAGCAAAGATAAATCAAGTTTTTCTTTGGGTACGTCCATCTGGTGATTAAACCAGCCAAAAATATAGTAGATGACTTTTAAATATAATTTGGCGGTTGTTGGTTTGATACCCTCATTTTTAGTATTACCAGATACTGTGAGAAATTCATAAAATTCTTTGGCATTGCTGAGAAATTTTCCAGTATATCCAGATAACTCTTCACCTAACACATCTACTTGATTTACTTCATTTACTGCATCTGTAAATTTTTGCCACTCTGGGGAAGGTTTACCACCACGAGTGCGATCGCCTGCTAGTACATCTGTTTGCGCCTGCTGTAAGTCAGCAAGAGCTAATTTGGCAATTTGATTTACTTGCTTGGGGTGTGCTAGTAGTGCGGCCATCATTGCTTGGCAAATTTCTTGCAAACCAGGTAAATTTAAGGATTCTGCCAACCCCAAAAATACCTCAGCATGAGAAATTAAATATTTTTTGAATTCCTCATCATCAGGTGGATTAATAATAGCTTCAGCAATACTTTCTAAACGCTGTTTAACACCAGTTTCAAAAATAGATTGCACAATATCAAACCCTAATTCCTCGGAAGTAGGAATATGAGTTTCAGCGCCAAAAGCATCACCGAGTTTTTCTTGTAATTGAGCAAAAACTAAAGCTGCTCTTTGCAGAAGTTCTTCCTGATTAACGGTACTATTTGTGAGTTCAGTATTTAGAGCGAGGCTCAGGCATTCGTAAGCTTGAAATAAGAGCGTTTGTAGTTCACCATCAATCACCACATCTGGACTATAAAGAGCTTTAAATACATCTTCTAAAGAATGGGAGATCATCTTAATGACCTCTAGCCCCACGTTAGCAGAACCGCCCTTAAGGGTATGAGTTGCCCGCATTAACTTATGAACTTTAGAAATACTAAATTCTTCTGTTAAACTGAATAGTTCTTGTTCAATAATTTGCAATAAATCTGGTGCTTCTGCTAGAAAATATATATAGCCTTGCTCGCGAATTTCTGCATCTGTAATCATAATAAGAAAGTGGGGATTTTAAGATAATCAATTCATCAGTTTTCATTTTACTGGGTGCTTGTATCTTCGTGTCTTCATAGTAAAATACAAAGACACAAAGATATTTATTTCTTAATTAATTGACTTTGAATTTACTAGCAGTTGCTAATAAATCTTGTGCCATTCCTGATAAATCTTGCAAGACAGCAGCAATTGCCTGAGATTCGGTAAAAGTCTTGTTGGCAATTTCGGCGACATCTTGCATTGATGTTGTTACCGTTACAGATTGTCCCATTTGTTTTTGGGTGGCTGCGGTAATTTGCTGGATTAGCTGACTGATGTCGGCAGTGGCAGAAACAATTTCGTTCAAGTTTTGACGGGTTTCACTCACAAAGTTTGTACCCTCTACCACTTGCTGAATCCCAGCTTCCATCGCTACTGCTACTTCCCCAGTTTCAGATTGAATTTCTTGAACTAACTTCTCAATTTCAATTGTGGCTGCGGCTGATTGGCGAGATAAGGAACGAACTTCATCGGCTACAACAGCAAAGCCTTTACCATATTCACCTGCACGAGTGGCTTCAATAGCAGCATTCAACGCCAGTACGTTTGTCTGTGTGGCAAAATTGCTGATTAAGTTCACCACTTTGGAGATTTTTTGCGAAGATTCACTGAGGCGTTTAATTTTTTTACTGGTTTGGGCGACGGTTTCACGAATCGCTTGGATAGCTTGCACAGTTTGGTTCATTGCTGCATCACCAGACTCTACGGTTTGGTTAGCTTTCTGCACTGCCACTTGTACTAAGTCAGCGTTAGTCACCACAGCTTGAGTAGAATCGACCATCTGTTGAATGTCTTTGAGGGCTGTGGCAATTTCCTGAGACTGTTGTTTTGCTAAATTTGTCAGTCCGGCTAGTGAAGCATCGCTAGTACTGGAAGTTTGGGCTACTTTTTGGGAAGTTCCTTGTACTTGGATGACGATTTGCCGTAGTGCTTGCAAAGTATTGTTATAGGCATCTGCAATTGTACCTAGTTCGTCTTCGGTAATGGGGGCGCGGACTGTTAAATCTCCATTCAGGGCTGGTCTGAGGGCTGTTAGCAGTTGAATAGATCGTTGTTGCAGCAGTTCTTTGGCGGCTTTTTCTCGTGTTGCGGCTTCTGCTAGTTTTGCTGATTGTCCTTGTAATTGTTGTAAATATTCAGTTTGCTGTAATGCTAATCCTAGCTGGTCGCCAATGCGTGCTAATAAGTTGGCTTGGGATGCTTCCCAATCACGAGGAGCAGAATTTTGATAAGCTGCTAATAAGCCCCACAGTTTTTCCCCAGAGAATACAGGAACTATGATGTAAGCTTTGATTTCAAATTGCTCTAAAATTTCGATGTGGCAAGGAGAATGATCTACTTGATAGATATCTTTAACGACAAAGCTTTCACCTTTGGCATAGCGACCTCCTTGAGTTTCTTGTAAGTGGGTATCATCCCAAACGGTTTTGATATCAACACCTACGAGTTTGACCCAATTCTGTCCTACTGATTCAGCGATAAATTCACCGCCCCAATCTGGTTTGAAGCGATAAACAGCCACGCGATCGCATCTTAATAATTGACGGACTTCTAGAGTGGCTATTTTGAAAATTTCGTCTACATTTAAGGATTGACGAATGCGGTTGACTATTTTAGTAACAGCTTTTTCTTCTTCGGCTATCTGAGCTAGTTTCTCAGATTTTATCTGTACTTGTTCTAAATAATCTATTTGTGATTTTGCTAGGCTAAATTGCAGGGCAATTTGATTTAAAAAGTTAACTTCCCAGGGTTGCCATTCACGAGAGCCAGAGTTTTGATAAGCTCCGAATAAGCCCCAGAGTTTATCACCAAAGAAAATCGGCACAATCACATAAGCTTTGGCTTCAAACTGCTCTAAAATCTCGATATGACAAGGAGCCAGACCTATTGTATAAGTGTCATTAACAACAAAGGTTTCCCCTTTGGCATAACGTCCTCCTTGAGTGTCTTGTAAGTAGGTATCATCCAAGACTGTGGTAATATCAGGGCCTACCAGTTTTACCCAGTTGTTACCCACTGACTCTGCCACAAATTCACCACCCCAATCTTCTGTGAAGCGATACACAGCGACGCGATCGCATCTTAATGATTGGCGGACTTCTTGAGTGGTGGTTCTGAAGAAACTCTCTACATCTAAAGCTTGTCGAATGCGGCTAATTGTCTTGGTGAGAGCCTTTTCTTGGTCGGCAATTTGCACTAATTGCTCAGACTTTAACTGCACTTGTTCTAGATATTCACCTTGGGAGATAGCTACACCAAATTGCAAGCCAATTTGAGTCAAAAAGTTAACTTGCCAAGATAGCCATTCACGAGGGCCAGAATTTTGATATGCTGCCAATAAACCCCACAATTTTTCCCCAGAAAAAATAGGGACAATTATATAGGCTTTCATGTCAAATTGTTCTAAAATATCAATGTGGCATTGAGCATGACCCATTTGATAAATGTCATTGACAGCAAAGCTTTCACCCTTGGCATAACGTCCACCTTTGGTTTCTTGGAGGTGTGTGTCTTCCCAGACCATTTTAAAATCTGGAGTCACCATTTTAATCCAACCATCAGCCACTGATTCAGCGACAAACTTACCACTCCAGTCAGGTTCAAAGCGGTAAACACCAACGCGATCGCATCGTAATAATTGGCGAATTTCTTGCGTGGTTGTTTGGAAAATTTTATCGAGGTTTGATACCCGCAAAATTTTATCAATGACTTTGGCTACTGATTTCTTTGCTAATATCTGCTGTTGTGATTCTTGTTGGTATTCAAAGCTTTGTAATCTGTAGGTGATTTCTGTAGCAATTTGAAATAGTAGCGTAGTTTCATTTTCTTGCCATTGACGGGTAGAAGCACAATTATTGATTACTAATAAACCCCAGACTTTACCCTCTACTAAAATTGGTAAACTCAAACTAGATTTGATTTGAAACTTTTCTAGTAGTTGCTTTTGATAAGGTGTCAGCTGTACCTGATCAATATCATTAATTACTACAGCGTCTAAATAGTCGTCACTGGTGTATAAACCAAAAAGAATACCAGGAAGATTTTCATTGAGAGTTGGTGTCCAACCTCTGGTTCGAGATTCTGATAAAACCGTACCAGCCTCTAGAGAAGTAAAGCGATAAATCAACACGCGATCGCCACCAATTTTCGCTCTCACTTGTGACACAGTAACTTGAAGTAGCGTATCTATATCTGGGGTTTGACGCATCCGATTTGTAATTTCTTGGAATTGTCGCCGCCAATTTTTAAATTCTTGGGAAACTACACTTAATTCAGATGTAGTCTTACTATTGCCATTATGCTGGTTTTCTAAATCTTCTAATTCAGAAGTTGTAGACTCATTTTCGTGGCTATTATGATATGCAACTGTCATTGTTAAAAACCTCAAAAATTGTGAATAGTAGTCAACAGGAAACTAAAATTAGTTATTAATAGCCCACATAGGAGACTGAATAATCGCCGTAGCATCTAAACTTAAAACCATCTCCTCAGCACTATTAATCAAGTATCCTTGTAAGAAAGGCAACATGGCGGGATAAAATAATTCCGCAGATGGAGGTTTTATTTGATTGCTATCTAGCCATTCAATATCCATCAGAGAGCGTACTAATAACCCTAAATGTTTACCCTCTCTTTCTAGGACAATCGCCATCATATTTGAAAGTAAATTTGCTTCTTGCAGAACTGGTGGATAACCCAGCATTTCTTCTAAATCAACTAACCAAAGCATTTCGCCACGCCAGTTATAGATACCCAAAACACAACTTGGCATTTGGGGAACACCACATATATCGGCTAAGGAGACTTGAAATACTTCTGTAATCTGCTGTAGAGAAATTACTGCTGTATCTCTTGTACCCAAATTCAAACTTAAAAATTTCTGCTTGTTCTCCAAAGTTATTTGTCCTTTGATATAGATGATTAATTTTAGTCAGACAATTTTAGATTTTGGATTGTAAATTTTAAATTGATACTACAGATAAATGTGGGAATTTGTAGCATTCACAAACTATGAGCAAGTTAATTCCAAAGATTTGCAAATGCTCCAGTTTCACCTCAGCAATTTTTTCAGGGTAACTACTAACTCTTCTTGATTTATTGGTTTAGCAAGATAAGCCTCAGCACCCAGCATATTTCCCCACATTTTATCGACATCGCTATTTTTAGTTGAGCAGAAAACAATGGGAATTTTGCTGGTATCGGGGTTATTTTTCAATTCTCGGCAAATTTCAAATCCGCTTTTTCCTGGGAGAATTACATCAAGAAATATCAGATCCGGTTTATTACTGTCTATTTTAATCTGAACTTCTTCACTACTAGTAGCGCTAATTACATAGTAACCTGCTTGCTGTAAATAACGGCTGATGATTTCCATATCAGTCAAACCATCTTCAACTACTAATACAGTATTCATGGTAATCACCTGTAAATTTATTTTAAAAACGAAAACAAAAAACTCAAGCTATGTATCCAAATTAGACAAAGATGAAGTAAAAATTTTCTTTAATTTTGATTGATAATTTCTATATTGGGATCAGAGAAAATACTATGATTAGCAAATTTTTCACTTAATTTATTAAATCTACAAAAAATATCTTGTGAATTCCATTGACAGTTAGGGCTTAATTTTTCTAAACCTCAACTGTTAAAAATATTTTTTGGTAAGTATCCTGAATCACCAAGC
>NZ_JAYGHH010000033.1:56251-58780 GCF_034931045.1 Nodularia sp. UHCC 0506 | reverse complement strand
TTATCACAATCTTTACTTATTAATGTTCAATAGAATTTTCTTGAAGCCATGCGGATAGGGTTTCTTGAGTTTCTTCACTATTTGCAAGCCGTTCCATTATTAAAACCACTTCGGCTTCTGGAACATTCAATGAATATCCATTTAATTCAAGAAAGGTAGCCATCACTACGAAAGCTACCCGTTTATTACCATCTATAAAAGCATGATTTTTTGCAAACCCATAACCATAAGCCGCAGCTAAATCAAATATGGTAGGAGTTGGTTCACCATAAGCTAGAAGGTTTTGAGGTCTATCTAAACTAGCTAAAAACAAATTGTTATCTCGCACACCAGAAAGACCGCCATGCTGTGCTAATTGGTCTTCGTGCATAGCTCTAACAATTGCTTCATCTAGCCAGAAAAATTGATTCACTTCCCTAACTCATGAAGTGCATTTCTGTATTTTGTGCTGACTTTTCTGTAGGCTGACATTGCTTTTTCAAAATCAGGATTACAAGCAGTCACATGAACACCAGAAGGGGTTTCCGTGACAAATACACTGTCTCCTTCTTGAACTCTAAGCTTTTGCAGAGCTTCTTTAGGCAATGTTACACCCAAGGAATTCCCAATTTTACGAATTTTTAAGGTGTACATAAGTCAATAGCCTCTTTATAAGAGTAATACTATTGTAATAACACATTTTTTGACCGGGTTAAAAATTTTTGGCTTTAAAACCCTAATATATATGCTTAAAACCGTTTAATCCCGTTCAGAAGCCTGGGGTGTAGATAGTGTGTAGAAAAATCGTCATAGCCAGTTACGGGGTGAAATGAGCGTGCGATTCGTTGAGTGCTAAATCACGGTTATAATTCCTCCCGTGTAGAATCTAGTATAGAAATATTCAAAAATCCAAAGCAGAGATAGCGTTCTGCTTCTGCTTCTCAGTTACCCCCAGATAGCGCTCCAAAGCTGTCAAAGTCCGATGTCCAGATATCTCCTGAATATGGCGCAAAGGTATCCCCGCATCACTCATTCGGGTTAACGCAGTCCTCCTGAAACTGTGGGTACTCACGCCCTCAATCCCCAGCCGCAGACAAGTATCCCTGAGAATTTTATCAGCACTCACCTTGTGGATATGTCCCAAACCATGCCGCCCCGGAAACAAGAACTCCTTCCGGCGGTTAGGGTTGTACTCTTCTAAATACTCCCTAAGCTTGGGATGCACTTGAATTTCCCTAGTATCCCGCTTGCCCTTGGTATTAATACTGCGTAATACCAACACACCTCTAACACCATTACTGCCAAACACATCTAGAACCGCCAAAGTGCAAGCTTCGTTGATTCGGCAAGCCGCATAAAGGCACACGCCAAAAAGCGCGCGATCGCGTGGCTTGACAAAACCCTCGTTAAAGAGGAGATTTATTTGGTCAGGGGTGAGGATTTCTGCCTTCCCGAAACGGTTGATTTTCATAGCTTCTAGCTTACATTGTGATTTGGCAGAAACACAATGTAAACGGCTCAAAGGTATATATTTCGTTAACGATGACACCCGATTAACCCAGACTTATGAATCAGCCCGACAACACTCACGCTACAACCCGCATTCTGTCGTTGGCTGATAAAACTTGCTTATCCTTGCAGCGCGATGACCATTTACAGGTATGATCCGCATCAATAGAATCTGCTCACGTTGCGGCCGTCTCAACTATCTATACTGGCTTCTACACCCCCGGTTAATAGATGGTTGCTATCAGTGTGTGATATCAAATGTACGTGCCGTAATAGATCCCCAAATAATTAAATTAACAGCATCAATCACTAGTAAGAAGGCGGAGGCGCTGGGTCTACTTGCAACGCTAATGCTTCAGCTTCAAACTCTTCTACGCACCGTTTGAACACACCCAACATAAATTCAACACTAAAGCCCATTATTGGGGGCGTACTATACACCCAGCTTTGATATGTCGGTTTTTCTGCCCACCCGTATAACTTACAGTCGTGCGTTCTCTTGCCTGGTCGCCCTTCATGGATGTAGGCATTTCGGAATTCCTTGTAGGCGATCGCACCATACCGGGAAAGAGTGAGCCATTGCTCAAGCTCACTACAAGTCATTTCAGGGTAATTTGCAAGGGTTTGATTGATGATATCGTCCATGCTCAAATCGTTTGAGATGGAGCGAGTTGTGCGCGCATCCATACCCAAATCGTCTTCGTATGTATATATAGTGGAGCAAATTTTGCGCCTCCCAATTACGCTTAAGAATCTAGTTACATTCTCAGGCAGTTTTATCCCCTTCCAGGTATCTCCCCGATCCACTCGGCTCCACACGTCTGGTAGTGAAACAAGCTGAAATACGTCACCACCGTAACGCGCAAGAAACGCATCAAAAATAATCCTTTTACTACTATTGCTACACTCTTTCTTACCAATACTCTCTGC
This sequence comes from Nodularia sp. UHCC 0506, assembly GCF_034931045.1. NCBI lineage: Bacteria > Bacillati > Cyanobacteriota > Cyanophyceae > Nostocales > Nodulariaceae > Nodularia > Nodularia sp. UHCC 0506. The sequence goes on along the minus strand of NZ_JAYGHH010000033.1, from coordinate 56,362 downwards.
CCACAAATTGGAAAGAGCGTCAAGAGACCCCCACAGCAACACGTTGGCTTCGTACCTTTGTTTTACAAGGTCTAACTTACTGATGAATGCGTGTCGTTGTCTCCAACAATT
>NZ_JAYGHH010000033.1:54629-56225 GCF_034931045.1 Nodularia sp. UHCC 0506 | reverse complement strand
GAAAGATACAATTCGCCACTGTAATTCTTCGTCCATTTTTTGTGCTATTTTAGTCATACACTTACTTTATATTCCCCCACTGCCATCGGTGGGGTAGCCGACACTTGGCAGGGAGAATTTGCGACTGTTCCTAGAGTTGGTGACTACATGACGGGGTGAAAATAGCATCCATCCCGAAACTTATGTTGTTGTGTGTTTGATAGACATACAGCTGATTTACGCCAGTAGAAACATTCGCTGCAAATTTTTACAAGATTTGGCATCTCGTGAGATATTAGCCTACTGCGGCGGGAGCGTGATGTATTCCTGAATGAAAGTCTCTATATGCTTTTATCTCCTGAAAAACTTTATAGTATTCATGCTGACTTGCAAAACCACTGCGCCGGCTTAAATCCCCGTGAAATTCTCTCTCACCCCATATGGGCCAAATCAACTCACTATCTGTTTCTGTTAAAAAACGTTCTAACAAATCTTTACGTAAGTAGGTAAAATGTTGTGAGGAACCCCAGTATTCTCCATGACGAAAAGTGATTGATGCCCGTCTACCATTTGTTTCAAACAGGTCGTAAGTTTGAGGTTGACTGCATAAATTAAGGTGTTGTGTAATTTCTTTTGCAGGGATAGCGACACTTCTTCCTGGAGTAATTTCACTGTGGTAATCTTCCCAAGTATTCTTTCTCACAGGAATTAAAACCTCGTAGTTTTCCTCTGCTTTAAGATGTGTTTTGTCATCAACATCTATTTCTACAAGTTCTAATCCATTGTTTCGTATTGCCACTTCTATAGCTTCAAAATCGTTAGCTTCAAAAAGTTCTTTAATACTGTCTAAAACTGTACTTGCTTCTTCCTCTAATATAGGTTGAGCATTTCGCTGAAAGACAAAATTTAGCTCAAAACTTAATTCAGTCTTCCCATTTTTCGGATAAGTCTCACACCAAGGTATCTCTCCTGCATAAGTGTAATAATCTTCTTGAATTTCTGGTAGCCACCTTCCTCCTAAATTTTGTTTTTCTAACCTTTGTAATAAAGAACTAGCTTCTTCGGCTTGAACAATCAAACATCTCAAAAAAGTAAATCTACCTCGATTAAATTTAGGATCTTCCTGATTAATATAGCCATCTAATAGCACCCAACTTTCTTCCTCTCCCAAAAGCTCATCAACTATTAAATATGATTTAACATCTGGAACTCCACCCGACAAAATCCATTCGTGAAGAGGCATATCACGATTTCCCAGAAAATCTTCACAAACAAGGTTATGCTCTTGAAGCTGTTCAGGAAAACTAGGATCTATATCAGCGTCGGAAATGCGTAAGCGTACTTGTTCATCCCATACCTCTAGAAGGTCATTGTCCTGTCGGAATCCAGCCAATTCATAAAATGCTATCCAAGAATATTTCTTGCCATATCGATCTGTTTTACTTTCATTGCCTTTATTCCAGTTATAATGACCAATGAAATTATCAATATTACCGAAAGTATCTAGGGTATAACCCAAGTTGTAAATTCTCCAAAATACATTTGCATAGACAGTTCTATATTCCTCATGATCAAAGTCATAGTTTTCTCTTCCTCTTACTAACCTACCTAGTGTAT
>NZ_JAYGHH010000033.1:48671-54603 GCF_034931045.1 Nodularia sp. UHCC 0506 | reverse complement strand
CAAAATCCATATGTATTGGAGCATTGCCTCCTAGATATCTCTTTGCATCGCTGTCTTCACTTTGGCCCCACTCTCGAATACCACCATCTTGAAATGGCGGCGTAATTCTTTGTTTTTCTTCTGTAGTTAGTAGATTTGGATGATGAAGTAAGGCAATATCAATTGTGCGTTTAGCATAGTCACGTGCAAGGATGTGTGTTGTTGAGTGAGGTGCATTAGGTTTAAACATTGCCTCATATAATTCCCGTCCGTATAATGGAAGAAAATTTTGAGTAAAGCTGGCATCTTTAAAATCATATTGGCGTGCCATAGCAATACCGTAAGCAGCAGCTAACATTCTTTCAGAAACATAAGGGTCATTGACCTTTAGTGATTGAAGCAAAAGCTCCAAAAACTTTTCTGGTTTTCTTCGTCCATACCAGTACAATGCCCGTGTGACTTTATCTCGTAAAGGTCTTACTGTTGAAGTCAATGCCCACATTATGTAGACTGCTAAAAGGTAAATTCTGTCCTCCATAATTGTGGATAAATTTTCATTACTTTTGCATAGACTTTCAAGTTGGGTTATGCTCTTTTCAAGACGTTTAATATTTTCTCGTATATATTCTGTCCAGCTAATATCTCTCTCTGGCATTGTTAAAAGCTGGAGTTGTCGAGACCAAAATGTAGCATTTAATGGGTGTTGTGGAGATGCTATTGTGGAGGCTGATAAATTTAGAAGTTTTTCCCTATTCTCAGGTTTTTGAAATAAACTTTGTATGAAATTAACGCAGTCTTCACTAATATTTTCTGCTGGAATTTCAAATAGCGCTTTTACAGATAAATCAGAAGCTGTTGAGTTCTCGATTAGATTATGTAGATATAAACCTATTTGTACTGGAATTAGCGCCGCTAAACAGCGACCAATATCATTATGTAAAGGGTGTAATAGTCTCAAATTATCACTGAATAGTGCAGCTATTATTTCTATGGATTGCACTCTTGATTGAATATTATTCTCAGCCTGTTGAATCAGATATTTTGCAATTAAATAACCTCCAAACAAGTCATAGGTAAAGAAAACAACCTCTCCATTAGTTCCCCAATCACGGCACACTAAAAGACCTTCATCTAGGATTGCATTTGTCTTAGATTTCTCCCACTTTAAAGTGTCTAGAGGTTGACCATCAACAATTTCAGCTAGGTCAGTCAAGGAGATACTACGCTTCATTGGTTGCCAAAGGTGTTTGGCTATTTTGAGCAAAGCTTGTGTAACTACAGGTATTCCGCGACGGAGACCTAGCTGTTCACTGATAACGCAATTACACAGGTGTAAGTAATCATCAAAAACCTCGAAAAGCGTTTGTTCACCAACATATATATACTTTTCTTCTAAACGTTCAACGTTTTTACTTTTACAAAATATCTGAAGATAAATAGGATGCTGAAATTGTTCAAAAAGAGTGGCTGTTAAATCACCTTTTATTTTATAATATTTTAAATATTTTTCAACAGCTTTTTCAACCTCTTCAATATTAAAACCATTAGCATATTTTATGTTTGATGGTTTTTTATCACTCCAAATAGCATCTTGATAAGTACTTCGACAGGTTGTAATTAAAACAACATTTTTTAATTGCCCAATCTCTTGAATTAAACCAGGTAATCCTTGCCAAACACTCGAAAATTTACCATTACAAGTTGCTTCATTCAAACCATCAATTGCTAATGGAATGCGCGTGCGATATGCCTCAGCAGCAGCATCTATAGCTTGAATAAAATCATTCCAGCTATAGATAGGAGGAATATCGAGAATTCCTCGAAGTTGTTCTTCTAAAGAACGGTCACTTGTGAAACGACTTCCTAAAACTAATAAAGCAGGTAGACTAGAATTTAAACGCTCATGACATATGTTGCTAACAATGTGAGTTTTACCAAAACCCGCATCACCCACTATATGTAATTCTGTTTGGTTGATAGAATTAATTCGAGCAAATATTTCTAAAATCTCAGCAATTAAGCTATATAATAATCTTAAAGGCTGAAATGCTATGTTTTTCACTCGCTGAACCTCGTGAAATTTTCTGTTTTCTTCTTTCTCTTTCCCAATATAGGGAAGTTTTTTATTATAAAGCTTTCGTTCTAATTCTCCACATATTGCTTGATTGCTTTCTAAGTCAATTTTTATTGTGTTCAAATCTAAGCTTAAACTGCGTATTTCGTTATGTTGATTTTCACTTAAAAAATCTCTAGCAAGATTTATCTGAGAATAAGCATGAGTTAATAAACTATCTACAGAGTTATTAAAGTCGATAATTTCTGATTTGATAGTATTCCAAGTATTATCTTCAATAATCTTATGACAATTGCTGATTTCAATTTCCCTAATGGAGTTCTTATATTCGTTAATTCTATCTTGAATATTATCTATTATTTTGCAAATTTTTAAGGTAAAAACCTTATCACATAAAACTTCATGAATATAATCGTCAAGATTTGTTTCTATATGTAATACTGGATTGAATTTATTGCTAATTCCTGCTATCTGTTTGGCAATCTGATTGCGAAACCAGTCAATATTTAGCTCTAAATCGCTAAAAAAATAGTTTTTCTTACCATTAAAACGTGGTTCACTCAGCCAGTTATTAAAATCACTATCACCCCAATGAATAATCTCCACTTCCATATTTTTTGGCACTGATTTCGGAAGTGTTTTATCAAACCAAGCTTGCTCATCAGGTGTGAAGTTAGCTGGAGTGCATAAGAACCATTTCTTTAAAGTTGGATGCACCTTGCAAGCTTTTGCCAATGAGCCTTGTATTGACGATTTACGGTTACTGACACTGAGGCGAAGGTCAGGATAATAGAACTTTGCCTGCCATCCCCATACGTCACTATTAGGCAAAGTCATGTAAAACTCTACTCCATCTCCACCACCGCTATCGTCTACCGATGTGAAACACCCTTCATATCCATGCAAACCTTTGGCGATTTGAAAGCATAATTCTTCAAAGCTCCCATACTTGTCACTTTTATAAGGTTGTAACTTTGACCAATCAATCATGCTTTTACTATTAGAGAAATGGAGTACGGAAAATTACGACAAATTTATACTACTTTAGCTTGTGTTCCGACTAGATATTCACTTAGGGCAATTCCGTCAAAAGAACGGTCGTGACCCGAACCCAGAAGAACTCTTGAACATCATGTTCAGCAAGATAGAACTACCAGGTATTGCTGATGACGAAAAGGAAGATCAATTCGAGATTGTTGAACTAGCAAGAAGTATAGCTGTTAATGGAGTTCGGAAGCCACCGATATTGGACATGGACAGCACTCTTTTAGACGGAAATCGTCGCGTTGCAGCTTGCTATTACATTCGGAACAGCGACGAGTTCGACAGTTCGACTCGGAACAAAAGCGACGGGCAGAGTACATTCCAGTTTGGCAGATCACCGAACACGCCACAAATGATGACCGGAATGCAGTAGTCGTTTCGCTTAACTTTGAATCTGACTGTAAGTTGGACTGGTCTGATTACATCAAAGCGAGGAAAGTCTATGAAGAATGGCAAGCCATGCTAGCACTATAGCCGAGGATACCAGGTCGTCAGCGGACGGCTGAGATGAAGCGCGAGTTATTGATGAAATTTGCTCTTGGGACTGACACTGGTACAGTCAACAGATATTTGAAAATAGTAAATTGGGTTACGCACAAACACTTCTAAGAGACCAGGTTGAGGAACCTATTACTAGGGAAACAATGCTTAGGGGAGCGATCGGTGGCGGTAAGAAATTGCTGTTGAAAACGCTATTAAAAACAACTGGGTCTGCATTCTACATTTGTGCCAAAAGGTGGAACTACTGGCTATGTCTTTTTAAGATCAGGCAATGGGCGATTTCCCATATTTTGAGAATAAATCGTTTAATGCCTCCTCCAATAATCCCTGTACTGTGGTGTCATGCTCTAATGCCAATTGCCGTAATTGTTTCGATACTGCTGGGTCGAAATGACCGGCGATCGCTTTCTTCCCCACCCGACTCGGTGGGACTTCAGATTTGGCATCGTTGTTTGGCTGATCACGCTGACTGGTTTTATTGGTGATCACCTTTTGCGGTTCAGATGCCTTTTTTAAAGAATCAGCCAAATTCGTTTTTTTAACCATCAGTTTTTATGTATACACTTCTACACTAATACATAATTACAGTTTAACTTGTTTACATATCCACTTGTAGAGTTGCCAAACTTCCTCTGTGGCCTTGCCTTTTGGCTCATATTCCATCACAGTTAACCCAGCAGATAGACAGCGAACAAAGGCAGTTCTCTCAGAAACCCTGACAGGTGCGACAGGAATTTCATATTGTTTAATTGCTTCCACGGCTTCATCCCCCAATGTCCCGCGTGTAGGAACAGCATTCAAAAGTGCGATAGCAGATTTTTTGGCCAGCTTTACTAAATCAATGGTGTCGGAGATGGCGCGTAAATCTAAAATCGACGGCTGGCATGGGATGAGAATGAGATCGGAGACACGAATTGCGGCCAGGGCTGCTGATTCACTGTGAGGGGCTGAATCAATCACAATTAAATCTGCACCTCCCTCCTGGGCTGCTGCCAAAACTTTCTCCAACCGTGACGCTTGTGAACTGATGACAACTGGATATTCCTTCTCTCTGGAGTCAGACCACTTCGATGCGCTGGCCTGTGGGTCTAAGTCGATGAGAGCAGCTTCCTTCTTTTTGATTGCAGCTGCGGTGGCTAAATGAATTGAGAGAGTCGATTTTCCGACTCCACCCTTTTGACTAACGACAGAAATTATCTTCATGTATACACCTCTACATTTGTACAATCCTACAGTGCTACACATTTATGACCGTTTTTTCTTTGTGACATTACCGTTCTAACGATTCTTCATCTGCTACTGGCGGTTTTCCTATTTCTTGCAACTAGAGTTGTGTTTATCTGTCTTCATTGAGGTACTTAAGCAGAGTGTCGATTTGGTGAACAGAATAAACATTAATCGGGAGCATGGGAGTATCAGAGCCAGCAAGGAAAGCTATTACTCGATGAGTATTGTAGTCTACACTTTTGAGCTTTTCTATCAGGCGTAAGCCTTTAACTGGAATATTACACCGGGATTTGACAAAAGCTTCAATGTCGGAGCGGAATGTAATTTCGACACCAACCCCACCGGAAAACTTTAAATCTTCAGAGAAAACAATTCCTGGCTCTTCTATAGTTTTAGCTTTTGTCAAGGCGATGGAAAAGGTGGATTTAAAATCATCAGGCATCCTATGCAATTTGGCTTTCGTGCTTGCCAATGCTTCATCACTCACAGATCCAAAGCTAATTTCTGAAGGTATGGGGCATTTTTCTAAATTAACTGGCGAACCGTAGACATCACCCAAAAGCTGTTTTCTGCGTTTAGCTTCTCCCATACTTCATCCCCTGTTACTACCATGAGTGTCATACTAGAATACTAACCAATGTTGCAAATATGTTAGTTAGTGTGCGACAACGCACCCATTTGATTGTGACCTCAGTTTTTACTTGCTTGGCTTGCCCCTGGCTCATCAAAAATTCAAATTTGTCGCTCCTGATTTTATCAGGCTGAAGGTTGTCCACCACAAATTGGGTAAGAGATAGAGAGTTCGCTTCGTTAAAATGTTGTGGCGGATGAGTAGACGAACAGCCAAACAATTTTGTATGTGCTTGTTGCTAAATTATACTAATAAAAACGCCATCAACGAGTTTTCAAGAGTTTCAGACAAAAATCATCTCTTGTTTTAGCTAAAATTAACCCCTTTGCAAGTGAAAACTGGTAGAGGAAACTAATTGTCCCTAATTGTCCCACTAATTCCCAACAATAACCAAAGTCTCCCCATGTTCTCCCACTAATTCCCAACGGTTTTTCAATCTTCCCCCAAATTTCCCAAAGTAGAAAATATTCAGCAGG
>NZ_JAYGHH010000033.1:44486-48273 GCF_034931045.1 Nodularia sp. UHCC 0506 | reverse complement strand
TTTCTGCCGTTATATTGATTAAATATTGAGCGATGGGATGAATAACCGAATTCATCATCGCGTTCTTCATATTGTTGAATCCAATTCTGTAGAAACTCGAATGTTTGTGCCTGCTCCTCGATTGATTTGAATTTGTGCGGCTCCCAAGGACGATTGCGGTTATTTTCAAGACACTTACTAATACCGGGATTTAGGAAATAGATTTCAGTCGAGAATTCGATAGCAGCTTTGATTAGCGTGCTGTAGCAGCCTTCAATTACCCAAGAAATATTATTTTCTATGAAGTCTCGTAGATCCTTTGCTGAATCTTTTTGAGAACGCCGTATGGCAATTTGGTTTGGTTCCCAGACGATAGTATCGAGATCAAGAATTGGGATACTGAAGTCTTTACCAAGTCTATTTGCAAGAGTAGTTTTTCCAGAACCGGAATTGCCAAATATTAAAATTCGATACATTGTGGTGATTTAATTAAGATGCAGCCGATTGATTTCTAATTTTTCAAACAGCTTAAATTATTAATTACACGAATTTACTATCTTTACCCCAAATTCAAAAAAAGGTCACGGTGGTTGACATACTGAGATAGGGGAACCGTGAACAGAGGGCAAGTTTGTTGCCGCAGTTGGGGGGTACTTTTTTTCTCCCTAGAAAAAATACCCGGATAGCAACATAGCTTGCTACCCACAAAAACTGATTTCGCCTTCTCAAATTCAGCGCTGGAGGAATCGGCAATGGATCTGAATTGGATCTGGATTGGATCGCAATTGGATCTGAATCTGCACAATTTTTATCAATAATTAGCGTTTATTGCGAATATAAATATTACATAAGCTACGTAGACTAGAGAATTGGATCTGAATTGGATCGCAATTGGATCTGAGTTGGATCTGTGTTGGATCTGAATTGGATTTGTGTTGGATCGCAATTGGATCTGAATTGGCACACTTTTGGCAAGTAAATTTCTGAGCAGAAAAGTAATAACTTGATCAACAGCAGTGAAAAAAAAATATCCAACTGGCTAAAAAGCGTTGTAGATTTCCTACGGGTCAGAAGTTTGGAACTAAACCGCTATCTACCACCGAAATCCTATTCAATTAAAAATAGGCTACTGGATGCGATGGTTAAACGCCGTGCCGGAGGCGATCGCTTAACCATGATTTGACGTTTTTATATTATTAGTTGTGATAATTTGGTTCAAAATTCCAGTTCCTGCCCTGGCTGCTGGTGCTGCTGGTCACGCCTCTGTTGCTTTTGGTACTTTCTCCATGCACACAGGGTATCATTCCAATCTTTGCCTTTTGGTTTAACTCGCATGGCATGGTGTAACTGTTCCATGATCATTCGTGCAGTCTCACTCCCGGCAGGATCATTGTCATAAGCCACTTCTACTGCGGGAACAGTTTGCAGAAATTCCACTGGCAGACTTTTGGGGCTATCTACTGCCATGTACATTGTCCTGGTTTTGGGTATTCCTTGCTGAACTTCCATTTCCAGAGTAGCGAATGACATTGCCTCAATGGGGGATTTACACAATACAACTTTTGCAATTTCGCCGTTTGGTTCTCCGCCGAGTTTTAAATGAAACCACCCATCAGTGCGCTTGGTTCGTTTCACATATCCCTGAAAGGTGTTATCTTCCCCTTGTGTTCCTCTAACAAATGCACCTGTGGTTTCACCATCCAAATTCCGCATTAAAAACACGGCGTTTTGTTGCTCGTCAGCGTAAATTAAACCTTGCTCATGAACGGCTTGGATAAAACTGGGTAGTAATTCTCGTTTCTGGGTAAGATAATTTTCGACTTTATGCCATTGGCGGTCATCCGGTGCTGGGGGTACAAACTTGGGTCTGGGTTCCAACTGTGCAAATTCAGTGGCGATTTTTCGAGTTTGGGCAATAACTGCTCTCTCTACCCCTTTTTCACCAAAGCTATCATACAGCCAAGCGATCGCTTGCCGATAATCACACTGGTTAACGTGCATCACCAAGTCAATAGCACCGCCGCCACCCCTCTGTTCACTGGGGTGAAAGTCATAGAATTTGGAACCATCTATATTCATGATATGACCCTGGCCTCTCCATTTCCCTGGCTGATTATGGTCACGGTCTAACCCCAACTGCCACGCCACATCCTCCAGGGGTAAGTCCCGCAACTGTTCTGCCTGCTGGTTCCAGACAATTTTTTCATCCTCCAACTGTGCCACTCGCTGTTCTAACTGCTGCCGCAGCTTCTCACTAGCATTAGCTTTTTGTTCGGCTGCGCGTAATTGTTCTAGTAACAGCCTGCGGTCAGCTAACTGATGATTAATATCTTGAATTGCTCTATCAGCCTTGATGCGTTCATATAATTGCTGTGCTGTTTCAGAAGGCTGGGGTGCAAATCGCTCTAGTTCCAAGTTCAGGGGTTCGCTGTTGACTGCTTGATAATATTTTTTAACTTTGGTGTGGGTGGCTTTGGAACCTTTAACCCCTCGTTCAATACCCAAAGGAGCTAGTGCAGCTGCATAACTATCTTGCAACTTGGATAATTTAATACTGGCTTGTTTGCCGTCACCACCAAACATGGCTTTGTGGCTGAGTTGTTTGGTTTTGTCGTTAATGGGAATTATATAAGCATGAATGTGAGGGGTAACTTCATCGAGGTGCAATTCTGCCCTGACGCACTTATCACCGTAATTTGAAATCAACCAGTTTTTAGAGGCGTTGGCAAATTCCAACATCCGATTATTATCCCATTCGCCAGCTAGTGATGGATCATGAGGACGGAAGTATTCGGGTGATGCGCTTAAAAATATATCGCTACACAGCACTGCGTCTTTACGCGGTTTGTGTTTTGTGCTGGTGGCTATTTTGGTTTTGACGATTTCGCTTAATGGTAAATCATCCAACTCACCAATCAGCCTGATATTTTTTTTAGTGGGGTCGGCATTTGGCGTATCTTGTAAACGAGCAGTATGTTTTTCACTACTGCCTACATTGCTGAAAGATTTGAGTTTTTCAACGCGCAGAATTGCTAGGGCTACCATTGTTTTTATACTGTAGTCAGCAGGTGTGCTATCTTCCCCGAAGGGCTTACGCAACTTCTACGTCCTGAGCGTAGCGAAGGATGGGCGCAGCCCACCCGCAGGGCGTAGAAGTGTAGTACCACCATTATCATGGTACACCTGCCCGAAATCCATTTCCAGTAGTAGCCCTCCGGCGGCGTGAAATCCTGCTTTGTAGGATTGACAGCCATCTTTTGCGCGTTTACAGGTGTTTTTTACTACTAGACTACTGACTTCTCAACTGGCGATTCTGAGGGTTTTCTACTGGGGTTTTATTATCAATTAATCTCAGTTAATGAGAATATAAATGCGTTTTTGGGGTCAATTTTCACTCAAATTACTATCAAAAATGCCTGGGTGACTTTTGGCTAATAAATGGCTAATTCAACGTAATCACAAGGTTTTTGGGTTATTGTATTCTCAATAGCTTAAATTATTGACAATAATCACGGATTTTCGGATTCACTCGACTTTTTTCAAAGAGTGATACAACTGTTTTGTAACTAAAAGTATTATAAACAACTACAGAATAATTTTTGAACAGTTTTTTGAATTACATTTGCAACATCAATGTATTATCGTTTTTGAGTCAAAATTTGGTATTAAAGACGGCTGTAACTCTTTCTATATATGCTTCTGAGGGCTTTTTGCCTAAAAATAGGGGGCGTAGACAAGGCATAAAAGTCTCAAAATATGTGGATTTTGGTGACTGTCTACGCCCATTGGGATGTCATGAAACCATGAT
>NZ_JAYGHH010000033.1:33983-44140 GCF_034931045.1 Nodularia sp. UHCC 0506 | reverse complement strand
TGTGGATGGACGGGTAATTAGCTACTTGCAGTCAGATCCTTTTAATCAGGATGAGAATTTGACTGAGTTAGTTATCTCTACTCTCAAAGCACATTGGTTGCCTTTGGCAATGTTTAATGAGGGTGTGCGTGGGGAGAAAATGAGGCAGATTGGCATTGTGGCGATCGCTAAATTAGAAGCACAAATCAACATTATCCGGCGAATTTGTGGGATTGATATTGACCCTGGTTATGTCACACCAGCAGTTACTCATCAGACATCAACAACACCGAACAATAGCGCATCCGCCTTGGGGATGATTTCAGATAATCAAGAAATCAATAACAACGGTCATAAAAATGCTCAAAGTAATGATGAGGATGAAGATGATGATTGGGATGACGATGAGGATTGGGGATTGATGAATCTGCCAAAGACCGAGGAAATGCAACAAATTAACAAGATATTTGGCGTTTAGAAAGCAATTAGGGTAACGGCCGAGGTATGTGGACAATGGGACACAATGTAAACAAATGTTGCGGATTTTTAGCAGGAAAATTAGAGCGAGAGCGATCGCTAAAATCAAAAATTGACATTGTAGACCTTTGAGGGAATGAAACGAACTTGCGTCTCAACGGGGCTTGGTCATTAAATATCAATCGTTCCGAACTCGCAGCACAAATTGGACGCAGTATCATCAGGCCGCACCCACACCCGACACTCTGTTGAATCTAGGAATATCCTGCGAATATAAGTCAGGTTCAAATTGAACCTGGGTTATGCAGTTGGCATCATGGGAGGCGATATGGCTTTAGACATTAGCTTCGCTATCGCATCCAGTGGGATAGGAATGGCAACATTCCCCTCGACTCTACCCCTCGGCGGCTATCCAATTTTTGCTCATCTAGCTATATACCTGTTTTCAAGTAAAAGCGGTTTTCGGTATCCATCTACATCCAGAGGGAGGAGGGAACAATTTCCCCGCCAGAAATTACGCTCGTCTAGCTATGTACCTGTTTTCAAGTAAAAGCGGTTTTCGGTATCCATCCACATCTAGAGAAAATGAGCCGAATCTAACTTCCTTGATAGTTGCCAGTTTCTCGGTTTTTCCATCTGGTAAACAGATAACTCTATCCCCTGGTTGTAATTCATCGTGGTCTAGTTCGTCACTGGATGCTGGCGCGGTTGGTTCCGTCGTTATGGTTGATGATGACGCGGTGATGACATCTTTTTCGGAAATGATGACATCTTTTTCGGAAATGATGACATTTTTTTCAGAAATGATGACATTTTTTTCAGAAATGATGACATCTTGTGTTTCAGACTGACCGCCTTCAACTGTTTGCTGTGCAACGTTTTCAGCCGTTTGGGATTTTTCAGATGATGACAATGATGACACGATGTCATCACCCTCAACCGTTTGCTGTGCAACGTTTTCAGCCGCTTGAGAATTTACAGATGATGATGAAATCTCTCTAGAGGAGTCTGAAGTATCGGGGGATTGTTCGGAAAAACCAGGGGTGTAATTGGCGCATTGTTCGGAAACACCGGGGGGGGTTGTGGTGCGCTGAACTAAATTGTCATCATTTTTATTTTTATCCAATTGCTGTAATGCTTGCTGTGTCTGGATTTGAATGGGTTCAATACCTGTCATCATTGTGTCATCATTGTCATCATTTTTATTTTTATCCAATTGCTGTAATGCTTGCTGTGTCTGGATTTGATGGGTGTTTATGGTGTTTAGTGATTTGTCATCATTTTTGCCAAAAGTGTCATCATTTTCGCTAAAAGTGTCATCATTTTCGTTAAAAGTGTCATCATTTCTGAAAAGGATGTCATCATTTTTTGGGAAAACGTCATCATCACTAAAATCACTGGAAAAGTAAAAGCTATCTTTGGAGTTGAGCGCCCCTAATTGAACCATCTGGTCACACATGGCCGTAATTTCCTTCGATGGAACACTCCTTAGCGATCGCACACCATATTTGATGTCCCGAACAGTTTTGGCTGTCTTCCTCCTATCCAGGTAGTCTTTGATTTTGAGATAGTCGCCCTCTAGTTTTTGTTCTGGAGTAAACAACGCCCTCAGCAGCAGGTGTTGGTCGAGGTAGAATTTAATCGCGTTGCCTGCACATACAGCAGAATGTTGATCAATCATTTGTGTGGGGTTGGTGTTCCCCGCTAAAACTGAATTAACCAAGTGAATCCATAAAATCAACCTCAAAAAGTAACTCCTCAGTTTTGGCCCGATGACAGACATCCCCACGTCGTCGCTTTCTCCTTCCAAGTCCTTAATCTGGTTGAGGACTATATTGCAGTGCTTCTTGGCATCGATGGACAAGAAATACTGTCTTTCTGGCAATTTTAAGCAGTCTTCATAAAGTGATTCCAGGGATTGTTGCAAGCGTGCGCTCAAACCGTCGTCGGTTTCTAGTAAGTCAATCGGTTTAGTTGGCGATGGAACCAGAGAAATTAACCATCTGGCAAAGTCCCCCTGGTGATCATTAAAATCTTGTTTGGCCAAAATACCCTTGAGGGTGTCAAATTGAGTATTGCCAGTTTTACATATTGCGGATTTGGGGATGTATGCAGATTTTTCTGGGTCTACTAAATCGCGTCTTAGTATCCCCCCGTTAAACTCTGACAGTTCTAATTCCTGATCGTCGCCAATTCCATTTCTGTACTTGTTTCGCCCACTCCAGAAAGCTGATGCCTCATCTTTGAACTGTAGCAGCCCCCGTGGGTTCTCACAATGAAGTTTTATTTTCGCTTCTTGCGATAGGTTGCTGACAATAAACCTGTTTAGAGTTGGCTTGGTTGGTGGTTCTGAATCATCTTTATTTTTTTGCCATTCTGCATACTCTCTGGCATATTCTTTCAAATCTTCCTGATACTGTTCCCTTGCTAAGTTTTCCAGCCGTTCTAGTGGTTTGACGATCACTTTTTGTGTAGGCGATTTTAGTTCGCCGGAACGCGCTAAAACCAGGGACTGAAAAATACAAGGCTCAACAAAGTTACCCTGTGCTTTCGCCACAATTTCTGACGATGTACCAATCAAGGAACCAACCACAGGAACCAAAGTAGTAAGCAGATGTTCCACGGATGTTGGCATTGTTTCCGCTAATTCATACAGCATTGTGGCCAGTTCTCCCCCGTCGCCAAAAAGTAAATCAAACGGATTTAATCTACTTTTCTTGGCGGTGAATAATTTGGGTATTTGGATTTTTTGGGTTTGTTCCTTGTCCTGCTGCTGCTGCTGCTGTTCCTCGGTTAGTCGGTACAGTTTAAATAGGTATTCAACTTTTTTGCCTGATTCTTCGGATAAATCACCAAGTGCTAATACCAGTTCATCTGGGGTTAACTCTTGGCTGATTAATTCAAGAATTTTGTCGCGTAGTTCCTTACCCCCAATCTTGTTTCTATATGCAGCCGGATGGACAACTACATTCTTATTTGAGGTTGATTGTGGGGTTGGGATATTGTGCGATCGCTCCAGAACTCCCTGGTTTTTCTGCCAAGATTTGACACAGTTCTCAATAGCATCATCGGTTAAGGTCGCTGTGGGGTTGTCTTTTTCGGCTGACCGCCAAATTAAATCAGCTTCTTTCGCATCCAGAGGGGGGGAACATCGATTGCAGTAGTCCTCAAACAGTTGACGCGGATCACCCTCAAATCTATGTCCTAAATATTGCAATCTTGCCGCAGTTCCAATCAGGTTACGTGCTAGTTTTGCGCCTTTGTCGTTGCGATCGCCTTCACCTGTCCCGCTATCAATCAGCGCTCTGTCGTCTATGGTCAGGCAACGATAGAGAGGCACGTCAGATGAACTGGGGGTGATTGGGGGAATCCTGGGCAATTCTTGGGGGAGTGTACTGGGGATAATGCGCCGCAAGTAGTCGGCACGGTAAGTTATCCCTGATTGGTTGACAATTCTTGCCACTCCTGTTACTTCCCCATGTTTTATATATAAACTGCCAGCAAGTCTCATAACACGGCTGGGATTTTTTATAGATTTGTCGCCTCCTGAAAATTCCAATAAATCTGATTGAAGCGATCGCCACAGTCCCACATCAAGGGGATTTTCAAACACCCAATAGCTGTGTATGGATTTTCCCCCGGTGTCTACTTGGAATGTCGGTTCTGGTAGTCCTAATGTTTGCCATAAATTTAACTGAATGTTTTTATCTAGGTTGTCATGCTCATAGAAGATGGCACGGCCTGCTGTTATGCTTTGATCGTCGTGACCACCAGGATTAACCACAACGTAAGTATTCCGCCCCTGGGATTGGTGCGATCGCATTTCATGAAAATCAAGTCCGTCTGCTTTGATTGTGGTTTCGCCGATATACCGGATACGGGGTTTGTCGCCTCTTCTGTATCCCAATAATTCAAGATGCTTTATAGATTCGGCTGTATCTATTTGGGGGGTGCTGTCAATAAAATTAGCGACCATGATTAAGCGCCCTCCCCTAAGTTATTTACGGTGATTGAATTTAAATTATCGGTACATATCAAGAGAAATTGATATGCTTGTATTTCTTGTGCTACATCTGTACTACTAGAAAATGGCTTGCACCCGACTGCTATTCCTGGTAAAAATGGAAGTAGTCGGAGATGCCTTTGCTTTAGTTGCATAGGAAAATCCTCGATGGAAGTAGTCGGAGATGCCCTTGCTTTATTTGCATAGGAAAATCCTCGATGGAAATAGTTGGAGAAGCCTTTGCTTAAGTTGCATAGGAACTTCCTCGTTTGATTCGTGGTTAGTTTTCCCTTTGCTAGAAACTGTGAAAAAGAACAGCAAAGGGAGTGAGAAATTGCCTGAAACCTCAAGTTCGTACCTTGGGGTTTTTTGGCGTTTTAGGGGGTTTGAGCGTTAGGGGGGATTTGAGTGGCTAAATAGGTGATCACGGCTGGATACCGTCGCTAGTAAAAGCATAGCCCCTTATGTTGTGGCTGGATACCAATTTTTCCACTTTGCTCTACTCCTGCTGGTGTAGTCATTGCATAAAAAATCATCTTATACCGTGAGCTAATCCCTTACTTTTGCGCCCCAATTGGGGGAGTAACGCTGTTACCTAGTTTTTTTGGCTGGAGTGCCTGATAATCTGAAATCTGTCATTCACCCGGATGAGGGGTTTGTTTGGTATTGCCCTGGTGTTTTCATCGTGTTTTGTGGTTTTGAGTGGAGGCGATAGCTGCGCTCTCTCCGAGACGCTACGCGTTAGCGGAGCTTTAGCGGAGCAATTGGTTGATTAAGTTTCGCCTTGAGGTTTGTAATTTTGTATTGCTCTTGCAATCAGCCTTTCTACAAGGTTTGAAAGTGTTCTGTCTTCGGAATTTGCAATAGTCTCTAATTCTTCTCTAAGTTCATGTGAGCAAGTAAATGTAATTTTGGCTTTTTTAGTTTTACCCATAACTTCAAATAGTATAGATAACTTTAGATTACATCCTCACTCATTCAGAACCTAAAAATAGGAAGCTGTAAGAAGCTATTGACAGCTTCCGAAGTCATAGATAAGATAGCACTATAACCAAGTCAATGCAAACTCACTGAATCCCTCAAAGCTTACCCATAGCTGGATAGTGAAGAAAAAAAGCAAAAATCTTGGCAATTCGATAACGCATAAATACCCACAGTGCAAGTAGATGCACCGCAAATATGCAAGATAAAACAACACGATAGGCGGGATGAAACAACTACGCACGGGATATATGCAAAAACTCGATAACGGATATATGGACTATGGAGCAAACCAGAATTGTTTACGAAACCTTGATCAATAAGCGGTGCAGTGATAGCCATTGGTCAAAAATTAAACGGCTAATGTTTGACTGCCAACTACCACTAGACAAACAAGGCTTTGAGGTGCTGATTAACCTACGAAAAGTCTCACCAAGATATTTCAGCAAGTACCACGAAGTAAAGGACGAATTAACCAGACTTGGTAGACAACTTTTACCCGCAATTGGCGAGGGCATCACCGGCGAACAGTTCATGGGGCTGATTGAAAGATTAGGAATTAACCCCAATCAATCAACAGTATCTAGGTGGTTCCGCAACTGTGGAGGTTTTAGAGCCAAAGGATTTTACAGCAAACAAACCATCCTCCCAATTGTAGCGATCGCCTTGATTTACAAATCGAAAATTCAGAATAATCAACTCGCAAAAATAGGGGCATAAATCATGGTTACGACAATTGCAAAGCGCATTCAAAGCAAACTATCCAGACAAGGTATTAAGATTTCACTTGGTGAGATTCGACCAATCTATAACGAGATAGTCTCAGATACAGAACACCCCACAGATGAAGAAATTACAGCTATCTTTGAGCATTTAATGGCTAATGCCACCAAGTTGACGGTAATCGAAGAACAGCCCCAACCCGTCGTCACAGATCACGAAGAAAGCAACTCATCTGAAGATGTAAACAATTTATACACATCTTCAGACACTACCCCACAAGCGGAGGAAACAGAAACTCCCATCTGTGCAGGTGGTGAACTTGGAAACACTGCAACACCTGCACAGATGGAATCGGAAACATTGGAAAATCCTGAAGATGTGGGAGCAATCGCACTGCAAGAAACTTCTGAATTAGTTGCATCTACTGCCGAAAGCATGGGTATCACACTAAACATAGAAGACGTTACAGCCATAGCGTCAAACTTCGATTATGCCAGTACAAATTCAGATGATGAACTGGAAGAGATAAAAACTGCAATCACTACCTTTGTCCAGCACAAAGCAGCTTTGAGTAGGCAGAAAATTCAACATATTGTGCAAGAAGTTAAACAGACAATTCACAATCTGGACGCTGAAAATTCAGAGCTACTAAATGATGGATTAAGGAGCATAAGCCAAGATATCAAAAGCGGTTCCGAACGCTTTCGCCAACAAACAAGACAAGCCCTCAAAGTATTTGCACTCCCACCAACTAAAGCAGGCTAACAGCTTTGTAATCAGTTTTAATCCGTCAAAAGCCATATCCATCATTCTGATAATTTCATCCCTTGCTGCTGTACTTGTAGCCTTTGATAACTACCGCTTTAGTCGCCACAGAGTCACCAAGCCGGAGTACCGAGAATTTCAAGATCCTAATATTTATTTGGAGGTTCCGTCATGGTTCCAGAAATAGCTCAAAGCCCCGAACTGTTAGACCTAATTGACCAATCACTTGCACTGCTAAACAAAATACAAAAGCACCCTGATTTTAAGTCTGTCGAGTATGCACCCGACGTTACTTTAGGAGATGCCGAGCAAGCTTTAATCGAAGTGCGTTGGGAGACTTTAGCCCAATCTCCCATAATCAATATTTTTGCTCTTCAAGGTTTCACTAATTAACACTACAAACAGGAATCAAGCATCATGGATCAGAAGAGATTAAACCCAGCACAATCACCCAAAATCAAAAACCACGTTGCACCTAAAGCCCGTCGTATTGGGGCGATGCTTAAGAATAAATTCGGTGTTGATTTGACAGACTTTGACAAGGCGTGTCAGGGTGATTTAGCAGCAGCCCAAAGAGTTGGGGAGTTAGCGCGTCAGGGGTCGATGTATAAGGAGTTCGCCCCTCAAATTGCCGAGCTATATGGAGAGATTTTAGAGGGAAGTGAGGCTTATAACAAAGCTGTAGCAGACATTTTAGTTCAAGGTGGTAAGTCAGCGATCGCCATTGACAAGGCGACCATGAAAGCAACTTTGGAAAACACAAAATATGGACATTCTCGCAGTGAACTAGCAGCCGAGTTTATCGCCTCTAAGAATGCCGAGAACCAACGCCACCAATACCAGATGAACTATTCCCAAATAAAGGGATACATCGACGCGCACTTGGTAGCAGTTGACCAAAAAACATCACTTTTGGAACAATCCCAACGTCCAGAAGTAAAGCAAATTGCAGCAGATGAAGCATACCAGAAGAAGGAACTTGATGAGGCACTGAATAAAGGAGATCGCGCTAGATATGACCTTATCCCTGAAAAGAATTATCAAGGGACTGGAATAAAAGCCAAGTTGATGCAGTTTAAGACCGCGCTAGGTTTCTAACTAATAAATAACCCCAGGTTGCCTTGCCAAGTTTCCTGGGGTTGCGTATATAACATTCTCCTCCACACTACCATGAACCCCAATGATATTGATGAACTGCTAAACAGTGAAGACTCATCCCCCAACGAAGACACAGCGCGGTATTTAGCCCACATCGAGCGCAAATTGTATGAAGAGATAGCTGCAAGGAAGAGGCTAGACAGTGGGGTATTATTCCTAGTCTGTCAACTTGGCTCAGTCTCCCTTAGTTGGTTTCTCTTCACCCTACAAATTAGCATTAGTTTAATAGTTGCAACTTGTATTATTTGTGCTTTACTTCCTGGGTTAATTGATGCAGGTGAAAGTTTTAATTTTGAACTGTCCAGCGAACGCTGGGAACTGCGACACGACAAACCACTGATTGCACTTTGCAAACTGGGCATTGGTGGGGTTATCTCTTGGCATTCCACACGAAAGATTAGTACAGCAGTTGTGCAAACTAACCTAGCTATTAAGGACACTTATGCAGAAATCAGAACTGCTGAGTCATTGGGGGAAGGGTTCCAATTCCAGGGGCTTGAATTACTTTTAGCTGTGGTAGTAGGGCTGGGGTTAATTGCTTTTAATAGTCTGAAGAATAAAGGCAACTCCGATGTATAGAAAACAAAACTTTTTAACTCGATTTATAGGCAGTCTAGGGTTATTAATTGCAGCTAATTATTTTGTAATGGGTTTGTGGGATATCGGTTATAGCATCAGTGCATTAGCTAATTGGCTGAGGGAACAGGGATGGGACACAGTGATTTATAGCTTCCTTGACTCCCTCCTGGTGAACATCGACTTGGTGATAGTTATCAGCCTAATTATAGGGATGATTTGGGTACTTCGTAGGTAAAAAGAATGCAAGAAATTCTGAAATTTAACGAACGCCTCAAAGCACAAAGGAAGACAGCTACACTATTATCAACATCTCTATTTATTGGAGGTGTTGCGTTATGTTTACCACTGTTTGCAGATACTACTAAATATCCTGAAACATTATTCTGTTTTAATCCTAACGCTGATGTGTGTGAGGGTCAACAAATCAAGAGGGGTATTAGTTGGATGATTGACCGTGAACGGCGTAACTTCACTTTTGATAACAAAGTTAAATTCTTACGGGTACTCCCTCCAGAATCGCCTAAAGCGCCCCTCTATGGTGTACTGGGGACTGTTCTTTTAATTGGTGCTTATGGTGTATCTAAATCACTCACAGATACACAGGAGAAAGCAATTCATTCTCAATTCTCAATGCTGAAAATAAAAGCATTGGAGAATGATATATATGTGTCTAATCATTTGGATCTAACTGCATATAGTAAACAGCACCAAGCCCAAATAACTAAGGAGATAATTGCACGGGACACTGCCGGGGCAATTGAACAGCTAAAGAGTGAGGGAGAACAGCAACTAGATCATATTAATGGACAATTGCAGGGTGAAGTTGCCTTGAAATCCCATGAATTACAATTATCAGAACTGGACAAAGCTATTGCGGATAATCGGCTATCTACTGCTGAAACTAACCGCAAGTTAGACAAATTAAATAAACCCACTGGTGACACGGGAACTGCTACACAATCCCCTAATGATTCCTTGAGAAATAGCTTAATAGATGCCCTCAAAGGTCATGAGGATGGTTATTTGTGGAAAATAATCAATTCACTAAAACCGTTGTGGCTCATTGGTAATCAAGGGTCAGGCAAGACTTATACAGCCGGAGCCATTGCACTAATTAGAAAATACTGCCTCGATGCCCCAATTCATCAATTAATTGATAGACACGCCACTGGTGATAATGCCGAGGTGTGGAAACTGCTACAAGCTTACACACTAGCTGAAACTGAAGAAGATATTAGTACAGCTTTTGATGAATGTTGTGATAGATGGTTACAACGGATTAAGCAGAAGCCAAAGACTAAGCAGCAGGTGATTTGTGATGAATTTACCAATTTAAAATCATTATGCGGTGATAGCGCGATCGCATTCTTCAAAATGTCCCTCACCGACACCCGCAAAGCCAAGGAATACCTGCTGGGAATCACCCACAACGCCACCAATGAAAGCTTTCCAGATGGTACAGCATCAGCCCGGAAAGCCGGAACTATCCTAC
>NZ_JAYGHH010000033.1:33289-33953 GCF_034931045.1 Nodularia sp. UHCC 0506 | reverse complement strand
GAAGTTTAGCGCCAATGGTGAAACACCACTATCTAGGGTAGTTGTCCGCTACGGACTGGTTGACGAGAACGGCAATAATTTAGAAGATGTTGAACACTCACTACCAGACTGGATGCACCCTGAGAAAATTTACCAGCACTTCAACGGCAAGCCAATTAACTTCGAGGAATAGCAATGAAAGACGACACGATTAAAATTTCAGAGGTATCTGATGAACTGCGTTCGCAGCTAGAATTTGCCCACAAATGCTACTTGAAATATGGTCGCGGGATAATGATCATGGGACATTTCTTTGAAGAATTTTCTGATATGCCCATAGCACCAGGCGGAAAACATCGATATTTGTATGGGGTGATTTGCCTTCAAATGGTAGCGATAACTAACAACGGCGACTGCAAATACTTTCTAAATTACGATCCATCAAAGCAATTTATTGAATGCAGATCCGATATTGAAAACTACTCAATATCGGAAGTAACCGTGCTGACCATAGCAGCTGAGTGAGAAAACTAATTCTCGCAATATATCTTAATTTTCCAGTCACCTATTTGTAACGATTGGTTGAAGTACAGCAGCTTTTGTCAGAGGATAAAGAAAAAGCAGCTGTTTGATGACCGTGAACAATAGTGCGATCGCCTCGTTTAATTTACACCCAGAATCGCTG
>NZ_JAYGHH010000033.1:22251-33168 GCF_034931045.1 Nodularia sp. UHCC 0506 | reverse complement strand
TGATAGTTGCGATGCTCAAACTTTGGACTGGTCAAAGTTGCGATATCAGCATACGGCAGCAGTTCGGTCGGTGCTGATGGAAAAATACAGTCCAGCAATGGCGAATAAAATGTTATCTGCGCTGCGGCGGGTGTTGAAGGAAGCATGGCGGTTGGGCTTAATGTCTACCGAGGACTATGGACGGGCTACTGATATTCAATCTGTGCGGGGTAAAAGTTTACTGAAGGGGCGGGCGCTGGATGCCGAAGAAATTGCTGCCCTTTGGGATGATTGTATTCAAGATAACTCCAATTTAGGGGCGAGGGATGCGGCATTGTTGGCAATTTTGACGGTGGGGTTGCGGCGTTCTGAGGTAACACATCTTGATTTGAGCGATTTAAAACCGCGCAGTCGGTCGCTAACTATACGGTCAGCTAAGGGACAAAGTGAGCGAATTGTTTACTTACCAGAAGCTGGAGTCCTGGCGGTGCAGGATTGGTTACTGATTCGGGGGAAGTCTGCGGGTCCTTTGTTTTATCCGTTGGATAGGGGACATAAAATTATACAACGGCGGATGAGTGAGCAGGGGGTACTGCGGGCATTGCAACGCAGAGGGGAAGCGGCGGGTGTGGAAGAAGGGTTTACGCCGCATGATTTTAGAAGAACGTTTATTAGTGATTTGTTGGATGGGGGTGCAGATATTGTTACGGTATCCAAGCTGGCTGGTCATGCGTCAACTAATACTACGAGTAAGTATGATAGGCGGGGGGAAGATGCTAAGAAACGGGCGATAGATTTATTAAATGTGCCTTACAAGAGGCGTTAGAGTGGGGATGCTCCTATTTCTTTTGGGTGCGGCTCTTTTAGTTCTGGAAGTGCTTCTGGATGAGAAACTTAGTTTTTCATCTCTATGGGTATTTTGCTGATCTAAAAAGGCGTTATGATGTTTTTGATTTTGACCAACATAACCTGTGAGTGAAGTAAGAGCCGACTATGATGGTGCTTGGAAGGAAGGTGTAGAACAATACTTTGAGGCGTTTCTGGAATTCTTTTTTCCAGAGATTCAAGCAGAAATTGACTGGACGCGAGGTTATGATTTTCTCGATCAGGAACTTCAGCAGTTGATGAGAGAATCTGAAGTTGGTAAGCAATTCGTTGATAAGCTGATTAAAGTTTGGCTTAATGATGGAAAGGAAACTTGGTTGCTGGTACATTTGGAAATTCAAAGTCAAGTAGATCCCAACTTTGCCCAACGGATGTTTTCTTACCATTACCGAATTTTTGACCGTTATAACCAGGAAGTTGTAAGCTTGGCAATTCTAGGGGATAATCAAGCAAACTGGCGACCGCAAGAATATAGTTATGGACGTTGGGGATGTCGCTTGAGTCTTCAGTTTCCCATTGTGAAACTACTGGACTATGAAGCGCGATGGTTAGAGTTAGAACAAAGTGATAGTCCTTTTGCCGTAATGGTGATGGCACACCTGCGGACACAAGCGACAACTCAAGATTTAGCAGGTAGATTACGCTGGAAGTTGAGCCTGATTAAACGGATGTATGAGTTAGGCTATAGTAGGGATAAAATATCTCAACTATTCCGGTTGCTAGATAGATTAATGACTTTACCACCGGATTTAGACTTGAATTTCAAAGCCGAATTGGAGCGTTTTGAGGCTGAACAACAAATGACATACATGACAAGCATAGAACGCATAGGCAGAGCGCAGACTCTACAGGAGTCTATCGCTGAAGTTTTAAAAGCTCGATTTAATCACGTTCCCCCTGAATTGATTGAGCAATTGAATAAAATTTATGAGCTTGACAGACTGAAGCAACTATTGAAACAGGCTAGTATTACAGGGTCAATTTCTGAATTTCAGCAAAAATTCAGCCAAGAAAATACAGATACAAGTGCTTAATTGAACATGACTCTCTAGAGGGAATACCTTTGAGAGTGGGGGTTGGAATACTAAAGTCCTAGTTTGTCTTTCAATACTGCCTCATCTTTGAAGCCAACCAACATTGCTGTGCCATCTTTGACGAAAAGTGGACGTTTGAGCAGCATGGCATCTTGAGCGAATGCGTCAATCCACTGTTGATCAGTCCAAGTCTTCTTTTCTTCACCTAAAGCACGGTATGATTGGCCGGAGGTATTACGCATGGGCGCAAAACCCAAGGACTTCACCCAGTTTTGAATCATGTCACGGGTGGGCGGGGTTTCTTTGGTGTTAATGAATTCACAGTCAATGCTGTTATCTTGGAGCCAGGTAAAAGCTTTTTTACAAGTGCCGCAGTTGGGGATACCGTAAACTTGAAGGGACATAAAAAGTTAATCAACAAATTCCATGATATCTATTTATACATGGCTAGTTTAACTTCTGGCGATGGTGCGGAGCGCAGTGCCGGAGGCGATCGCTCCAAGTGTATGATTAATTTGGGCAAGGCTTTTGGTAACATTTTCTAACTTTTCTGACAAGTGACTCGGTTGTTGTGCTTGTTGCTGAGGTGATGTCGATTCTATACCCTGTTCTATACTCTGGGTGAGATGCCCCAACATTGTTTCAATTTGTTGTAAACGATTCTCTACACTCGAAGTATTATGTACCTGATTGGCTTCCAGTGCTGAGAGTCGGTTGATGACATGGTGTAGAACATTTTCTATACTATGGTCAGCGACTTCCGTCTGCCCCAGGACTTGATGTAGACTTTGGACTACTAACTCTGTGGCTGAGGTGTTGCGTTTTTTGGCTTCGGCTCTAAGTGCTGCAACTAAAGATTTGGTTCGTTTAAAATTTACCGATTCCCGTTCTATGGCCATGAAAACACCCGCACTCTAGCAATACCCTTCTTTAGTTAGCTTACAGCTTGTTGGTATGTCCGTTGCCATCTCTGCTTTCTACCTGACTGTGGCAAAGGTATCTATTGCTGCTCCTTCGCTTCCTGGAATTTAGCCAAATATTTCAGGCTAGAGACAAATGCGATTGCCTACGGCACTGCGCTTCGCGCAGTGCCGTAGGCAATCCTTGTGACGCTTTCTTTAATCCTGGTTTGAAAATGTGTTGATTGCAGGTTTGAGAATGATGCACAATTAGTAACATTAATTTGAAGCGATTTGAATTTGGTTTATTTAAGATAGTTTTGGGATAACTAAGGTATAAACCCGAACTTTTGAGCTTTTTCAAAGGGAAGTAGTAATTGGGTAACAGGTAAAACCTAGCCCTCATAAGGGTACAACTCAGCATGGCTAAATTTTTTCAGGATCACATGTGGCAAGACAGTATTTTTGCCATCAAGCTCAGTTGTAAAGTCAGCGATTTTGAGGCTTTTTATGGTCAGTTGCTTGAGAAGCTACCTCAAACATCGGAAGAAACCAGGAGGCGTAATGCAGGCACGATTGTGCGGCGATTTTTCCCAGAGAGAACTCTTAACCAACCAACACGGTTGACATTTCGTAACTACAAAGATGAAAACTTGTTACAGCATTTGATGCGGTATCAGTTCTTGGTGAGCGAGCCAGTTATTGCGGACTTTGCCAAACTTCACGTTCTTAACTGCGAACCAGGCGAGATTTTGGAGTTTGGGGAGTTGGCTGACTCCTTTCTTCAACAAACCTACGGAGAAGTTAAACCGAAACTCAAGCAGAGGTTGAGTGCAGCTCTACAAGCAACTGGATTAGTGACGCGATCGCAAAAAATCATGTATATACGAGACCAAACGGATATAGAACTTGCTTTTGGCGTACTGCTCCATGTATTGTTTGCTCCTCAAGCTACAACAATCCCTGTCAAAGATATTCTCAATCATGTGTTTTGGCGCTACTTAGGATTGCGTTCGCCTAGCGATGTAGTTAAATTGTTGCGTTGGCTAGAAGCTAAGAAAATAATCGTTAAGTATGTACGTGCTGACCAGTTGGAGCAAGTTACCACGGCATACAGTGCTGACGAAATATTCAATCACAAGAGGTTGCTGTGAATGTATCTGAGTTTGTAACCGTTATAGATAGTTTAGCCCGTGGAGTACGTAGTGGGCGTTATCTGTTTTTTGTTCAAGAAGAAAAAGAAGACAAACTCTTGAACCTGCTTCGCGCTTCTCTAAAAGGTGGCAAGTTACCTAATCATCGCCTGCAAACGCTAAATATCAACGAACTTGCAGAGCCATTACCGAATCGCGAAGCTGTATTAAGATTAACAGAGATACTAAAAGAACAACTCCAACAAATCCGCAATATGGGGATACCTCAAATTTTGGTTTTGACCAAACCAATGCTACTGGTTCGTTACCAAATAGGACTGTCACCCCTTTACGAACACTACCTTGCGGATGGCACAACTGCGGTGGTTGTGTTGCCATCAGTTTCCTCCGTAGAGTTATCAGACGCTTTGCCGAACAGTGCAAAAGTGGATACAGAGATACTCAGGAGGCCCTTTCCAGAAGTCGGACGAGCCGAAAGTCCCTTGATTGAACTTTAAGCCACACACTTTGAGGAGAAGTATATTTTGAATGCAGAACTAGCCCCATTACGGGAACTGATTGTTCCTAAAGCCAAACGACCCGAAACAACCCTATCACTGGTTGAGGCACTACGTAAACCAGTAGAAACCGTCGAAACTTATATTTTTACAGACTCTATTCGAGCTTACTTTAACCAAATTTTTGAAGAAGTAGTTGCTGAACGCGGTCAGGCGTTTTGGATTCAGGCGGAGTATGGGGCTGGTAAAACCCACTTTCTTGGTACGTTGGCTTCTTTGTTAGGGGAACAACCAGATACCACTAAACAGGAAATTTGGGATGTTGTCAGTGATGGTGATATCCAAAATGAGCGTTTTAAAATTCAACCCCAGAGGCTACTTCCAGTAGTGTTTTCTTTGCGGGGAGAAGGAGGACAAAGTGGAGCGTTAGAGCGAAGTCTCCTTGACATTATTGCCCGTGAAACAGCTAAATCATGGGAATTGCAGCGCGATTGTCATCCTGGCTTACCAAATTTGAAGGTGACAACAGATGATGATTTATTGGAGTGGTATCGAAACTGTGGGGAAGGTTTACGTTCCGATATTGAGAGATTTGTTAAAGCAGAAACTAGCGTGACGCTGGCAGAATTGCGTTCAGAAGAAGGGGATAGTGCAACTGCCGAACAAATTATGCATTACTGTCAGTGCAATGGCATTAAGCCTGATGTTGCTATCAGCACAAAGGAAAGAGTTAAACACATTTATCAGCAAATTCACGAAGCTGGGTATACAGGTATATTGCTGGTTATGGATGAATTTGCTTTCTGGCAAGACCGGGGAAAAACAGATGAACAAAGGGCATCTGATGAGGAAACTCTAGAAACAATAGGTCATGTATTGCCTAGAGACGAAGGGGCAAACATTTGGGTAATTCTAGCATCCCAGAAGGCTGCTCCTACCAAGTTGAAGGGCGATCGCTTCAAGGAGCTAAGTTTGTTAGCTGATAGGAACCAAACAGATTATTACACAATTGCTTCCCGCAGAATTCGAGATATACAACCCCACCGAGAACCAGAACTTAACCAATATTATGACTTTTATCGTAATAACTTTAAATTTTTAAGATTAAATAATATTAGCTACGAGCAATTTATAGACCGTTTCCCATTTCAACCTCGTGCATTTGATATTATCCGCCGAATTACCAGGGAGAATTTGCCCTCAGCCAGATTTGGTATAGGCGTGCTGTTTGACCTTATCAAAAGGGGAGAATTATTACAGCAAAATCGGCTAATTATTGCCAATGATTTGCTCAAAAGTAGTAGTTTGATTGATGGATTTAAAGACACACTTTATGAAGATAGCTATCGAGCATATCAGGAAGCAAAAGATAGTGTTAAAGAATTTGAAATAGATCCTTCGGAACGCCCAATTGCAGATAATATACTTGGTTTTTTATTTTTAGAACATATTGCTCACCTTGATTCTGGAATAGAATATTGGCTGAAAATATCAGATATTGTAGAAGCAACGCTAACCCAATCTGATGTGCTACTGAGTGAGGATACAATTGATTCGTTATTATTTCAATTAAGAGAGTTAAGTCAAATAGAATATCAATCACAAAAGCAAGTAGTAGGTGATAGACAAGCTCGCTTTATTTCGGTTGAAAGCGATAGATTTAATCCAATTGGTAAGTTTAGAAGTGCCAAAGGTAAAATCCCAACTGATGAGGGCAAACTTTTAATAACCTGGCGAGAAATTATTCTAGCTTCACCGAATAAAACTTTTGGCAAAGACAACTTATTAAACAAGTTCAGTTTAAACACTACAGCCTCAAAGCGCGTTATCTATAAACGCGTGGAGTACAAACAGGAAGTTGTGCTGACAGATCAGTGGAACAGTAGCGCCTATGGTAGTCAACTAGATTTAGATAACCATGCGCGAATTGTTATTTTGACCTATCCCGGTGAAATTGATTCTTCAGAAATTTTAGATGACCGGATTGCTGTTGTAGCTCCCGCTGTACTGACTCAATCAGCTAAGGAATTAATTCGAGATTGGCTAACAGTTGATGCCTTAGAGGAAAAATACCGCAATGATGCAACAGCAGATGGGGAGAAGATGCGGGAGTTTCTTAAAGAGAAACGGCGGGAAATCGTTCCAGAAATCCAAAAAACTCAAGTTGATGCTTATCGGAAAGGAAAAGTTTTTACACGGCGCTCTCTGGGCATTAAGCTAAGTGATATTTTTCGTCAAGCTACTGCGGAACAGGCGATTGAGTCCATAGCTCAAAAGCTACTGGCAGACGCTTACACTCAGCCATTAATCAATGCTTCAGAGTTTAAAAGCGGAAAAAACTTGGAATTGGCAGATGTGCGTAAAGTATTTGAAGGATTGTTAACCTCTAATCCATCGGTTGCTAATCGAAATGCTGTGGAAAATTATGGAGTTGGACTGGGATTAACGTCTGATCAAAATTCATCGGCATTTAATCCTCAAAATTGCCAGGTTTTTGAGATTTTGCGTCAGCAACTAAATCAGCATCAAGGTCGAGTAACAAGAACTCAGATTGAGAAGCTATTAGTTGCTTCGCCTTATGGATTGACAAGGGATTTACTATCTCTCTACCTGATGTGTTTCGTACATTACGGCAACCCACGAGCGGAGCTAGAGTTGAGCCATGATAACACCATTCAGCTACAAAATGGTACAACTCCACCTAAAGGGCGGCTGACAACAGATACAATCCGACAGGTCAAGTGGAGCAACAAATTTGACCGGGAAATTCGCGTTCTCCAAGAGTCTGTTGGGGTTGACTGGAATCAAGTAGTTCCTTTTGCCCGCATCCTGGATGACACCTTGACAACGACAACAGACTCACAACAAAAGTTAGAGCAGGAGGAGCGGCTAAAACGCGCTTGTCAGGCATTGGGGCAGCGAGTAGCATTTGTAGATAATAGTTTAAGAAGCTTGGCTAGAATGTTGGGTTCTACCCTTCCAGCATCAGTATCTGGGCAACTTTTACCTTTGCAGTCACTAACTCAAACTTCAGATTTAGATAATTTCTTTGAAACTGCCCAATCTCAATTTGAGAGTGAGCAACAGCTAGCAAAGATACTCTTGGATTTCGTGGATCTGGAAAACTTATCCCATCTGAGTACAGATTTGGGGGCAGATCGGGCTTATCTGCGACAACTGAAGGATTCACTGCCATTCGATGCAGATCCGTTACGCCACAGCCTGGATGAAGTGCTGGTGAAGTTTAATTTGGAGCAGATGCTAGAGTCGCCTAGTTTCCAAGAGAATTTGCGATCGCAGCTGGAACAGATCAAAAGTGAGTATATCAACCAATACCGCATCCATCACCGCGAGCATTACCAAGCGGTGCAAACTTTACGCACTGACTTAGCTGGGGCGGAAGAAAAGTTGAAAACTTTGGAACGGTTAAATACTCTTAGTGAACTTGGTTTACCCGTCACTCTCAATCACCGACAGCTACAGCAGGCTTTACTAAACCAGCTACAGGTCTGTTCAGTGACCGATTTGGAGTTGCAGCAGGGTTTAGCACATGATCCATTATGTGGGCATTGTCGGTTGGAATTACGGCAATCAGTCCCCACTGATCAGGTTACAGCTTGGCAACAGGATTTAAACCGGGCAATGATAGAACAGTTTGCTCGGTTGAAGAGCGAAACGGTTAAACGCCTGCTCAGAAATGCCGAGACTGAATATCTAAAGAACCTGCTGCAAGTTCTTGAGTCAGGTAATGCCGAGGATCTCGTTGGGTTGTTGACGGATGAGGGAACGCAAATTCTCCAATCCCTCTTGCAGCAAGCGAATGTTGTTTCTGCCACAAGCGATGTGCTTGTACAAATAAGGGAAACTTATCCTACCATAGAGCGCCACCAACTAAGAGAAGTTGTGCAGGCAATGGAACTACTTCTAGAGGCAAAGTTTGAAGAACTGGAACAAGAAAATCGAGGTAAGACTGTACGAATTAACCTTGAGTAATCTGGAGTAATTTGGTCAACAATTGGGAACAGTTAAAAATAGAGAGCAATCCAGGTTGTGTCGGGATCAACGCGAAAATGTGAGACCGGATTTTATACCTCAATTACCAGGGCTTATTCCCAATAAACCGAGGTCGAAGTTCCCTGTTTTTACTTTTTCTAGGTAGCGATAGCGCCGTAACTTTTCAGTTCGCTTAAAATTTAGGTAACTTATATTACCAATTTTTCGCACATCACAAAATCGCGTTGCTCCCGGTTGTGTCTATTGATTCTGACCCACTTTCCCCATCCTCAACTGCCAAAATCGGTGCTTTGGGGAATTTTTCTCTAGCGTATAGTAACTTTCATAACGTAAAATACTTAGAATAATATTCCCAGTCTTCACTCCCTTCCAGGCTCCCAAAATACTAGATGTGACATTTTAAGGTGCATAATGTGAATTACGAGGTAATTGTACAGATTTTAGGGCGATCGCCCCAAGGCTTCACCCCATTTGAAATTTTAGACCACCTTCTGGCTCTACCCCAGTATCAAGGACGTAGCAGAAGTAGTATTTTTGCTGAACTATTGCCTGTCCTTCAAAGTTTACGAGATTCCCAAGAAGTTGCTCATGTTTCTCCCCGTTGGGTGCTAGTAAAAGCACAAGAAAACTCTTCAAAAGAAGTTAATAATAAGTTTACTGAACAAAAGAAAACAGAATCAACATTAGCTATAGAACAAGAGGTAAATCCTGTTGTATATGTTTCACTGGATTTTGCTAATCCAGAAAATACAACTAAAAAACCGAAAGATACTAACAGTATCAATAATGCTGAATTTGATTTTCCGCTTGAAAAACTTAACTTATCCATGCGTGCTTTTAATTCTTTGAAAAAAGTGGGTATTAATACCCTCAGAGAACTACAAAACTATTCCGATGATTATTTACTGAATATCAACGGTTTCGGGCAAACATCACTAGATAATGTCCGTTCAGCATTAGCTATGTTTAAGCCAACGCCATATTATAAACAAATTCAAGAAGTTTATTTCCAGCCAGAATATTTAAAACTTCGTTCTTTACAAATACCTACAAATTGTTTATCCACATCTCCCCATCTGCGTCAATTTGTGAGTCAATATTCTACAGTTACCCACTTGGTAGATGCTTTTGAAGCAGGGGAAATAGCTCTAGATACACACCAATACGCAGAAATTAAAGTTGCAATAAATCCTTTTCAATCATTGCGTGATGCTTCTAATGACTATCTAAACTGGCTTGCAAGCCTCTCACAGTCCACACTGATTGAAGTCTTAATAAAACATCAGTGGACACCAGACAAGCTAAAAGAATTATCTCTCCGCCAAATTTTATCAGCGATTCCCTCAGATGCCCGTGAAATTACCCGTAAGGCTATTACTTCTGGCAGAATCCCTTCAAAAAGTTTTACTACCATTGCAGAAGAGATAGATGACTGCTTTGGTCACTTGAATGACCAACAAAAAATTGTCTTCAAGCAACAGTTAGGTCTTCAAGATGGGCAGCGAAGAAACCTTGCGGATATTGGTAGAGATATAGGGGTAAGTCGAGAAAGAGTACGGCAGATTACAGATAAAGCAAAACGTAAATTGAGTCTAATTAATAATGATACGATTTTCCTACAAATTAGACGTGTAGCAATCGATGCTTTATATTCTACTGGTTGCATCAATAATATTCAAGATTGGTGTGAAGATATAGCCCAGGTATATCCTCCTGGTGAGATTCATTTACCATCAGTTATTTTATGTATTATAGACTTTATTCCTGAAATACATAGTATTCAGATTTCGACAGAGCAATTTTTCTATATAGCTCCATTCACTGGGCAAGTATTTGAAAATATACAAGATTGTTTGGCAGAGTTTTGGACAGAACAAAGATTTAGCGATCGCTCCCAACTTCAAGAAATTATACTACCTCTTTTACCTGAAGAGATTACTAATTATGAGCAAGCTGCAAATAATTTGATTAAAGCCTGCTGTAATGAGCCTATTACGGGCATATTCAGCAAAAATAAATGGAATTTAGGAGATTATGCTTACTATGTTATATATGAGGCAGGGAAAGCCCTTAAGTTCTCAGAAATAGGTCAAGGAATCAAACAGCTTAAGCCGGACTGGAGAGCAGATAATCTAAAAAGGGCTGCACAGGGATTGGTAACAAGACATCCAGAAATTATCCGTTCTGGTAGTGGTACTTATGGACTACGGGAGTGGGGAACTATGGAATATAGTCACTTTCGTGAAGTCTTGCTTGACTATCTCAGTAAACAGCCTTTACCTGTAAATACTGAAGATATCTATAAAGACTTGAGCCAGAGCCAGTTGTACTCAGTTACTCGTGCCACAGTATCTACATTTTTATATGAACACCGAAACCTTTTCCAGAAATTTGGGCGTAGCAATTTCTATGGAGTTACAGGAAGGCGCTACGAATTACCTGAACAGAATTTAAT
>NZ_JAYGHH010000033.1:16014-22224 GCF_034931045.1 Nodularia sp. UHCC 0506 | reverse complement strand
TCTATTAGTTGCTAAATTGGAAGCTAGACCGATTAGTTTATCGAACTTAGAAGAAGATGCTGATTTGGGAGAATATGATTTTAAAACTATAGATTTATATTTAAATGTTAGCCCTCTTTTCTGCCAAACTGGTTCTAATAAAGAAAGGAAATTTGCTCTATCTATTGAGGATAAATGCCAGTATAAACCTGGAGACGGTTCAAAGATAGTCGCAGATATTTTTAATCAAATCCGTGAACCTCTTCACGCCAAAGATTTTCTGAACCTCATTCGTAATTCCTATGCCTATCCGCCAGGGGAACAGGTATTTTGGCGCATACTGACTGAAGAGGAAGATTATATTCCTATCGCAGAAGCTATCTTTATCCCACAAAAATGGTGGCGTGATGAAACGCTGAATTTTGATTTAGAAATCCGGGATACAGAACTATTCCGACAAATTGTTTTATTTACTGTTAATTCTAAACGTCAACCACCACCTGCCGATAAACTATTTGATTGGCTTAACTTTTGCTATCAAAATCGCTTTTTCTATCGCGGTTCATTGATTTACGCTCAAATTAACCTGGGTGAACTGTCGGACAAAAAAGCACAAATCACTCGAAAGATTGGTCAAGTCTGCCAACGAAATGGGGATACTTCAGTGCTTGCCATAGGACAAAATGCTAATAGCGAGGAAGTTGATCGTTCTCTGCGTTTAGACCTTGAAGATTTGCAACAGCAGGCTCAATCTGTCCAGCGTACTCAATCAAAAGGTTTAGCCTCTATACAAGATGGCCAGTACCGCGTTCGCTATGTTGGTGTTAGTGTTGAGGTTCACATTACCAAATATGGGGGAACAGATAACCCGTGCGCCCGTGTTCTACAAGTTCTGGTTAATAGCGAACCATACGACCCCAGCCGACACAATCCAATTCCTGCGAATACTGCGACTCTCGACCAACGACGGGAAGCATTGCAAAAGCTCTATGAAGCCAGACTGATAGCATACGGGCAGGTTGATTCATACCTGCAAGTTGCAATTGGTTCACGACCAAGTTGGGGTATCGGTTATCGTCAGATGGAACCTATCACAGAACAAGCAACGGAGGATGTTGCATGAGTATTCCTAGTAAACTCGATGACTACACCCTTCAGTGGCTGACCAAATTACCCAAAGCTGCCAAATTGGTTCTTTGGCTAGATCCTTATTCCTTATTGGAACTAGCAGACCATTTAGTTGATAATCGGGGTAAGTCCTGGCAAATTCTTTCCTACCGAAGAGATGATTTTCGCTTTCGCGCCAGACTCAACCATCTGGACAAAACCCAACCGATAATCATTTGGATACGTCCACCAATCGGCAAAGTCAGCCCGCTTCTCGACTTAACGTATTTGGCAGACTTACTCAATCGTCACGATGGCATTCTTGACCTGCGTTTAGAAAGCATTCTTGCAGAACTGACACCCTACAAAGCTTGGCCATCTGACTTAGCTACCCAAGGCAACCTAGCGTCACCACACTTAGGGGCATTAGCTAATGCGGCAAAACTTTTTCACCACATTACTAACAAATCTGTCCTCAATAGCCATGATCTGAAATTGCTGTTGTTGCATATCCGTCAACCAGAACTGACTCTAGAACTACTATGCAACATCCCCAGCCAAAGCCCAGCAAGTCTTCTAACTTGGTATCTGCAAATCATTTTGACCACGCCTAGCAATGACCTCAACCCCTCCTTGGTTGAACTAATTGGCGGTTTCCCTATGCCAGATGAGTTTCTTGAATTTCCAGCAGCTGACCTGATCTGCTTTGCCTACGCCTACCATGCAGCAACGGTAATGCTCACACCTCAAGCGGTTGATCGCCTGCTCTGGCTACCCCGTTTGTCGAGCAATAGCTTGTCTATAATCCAATCAGCTCTGATGTTGCTTCAAGATGATAAAACCACCTGGACAACTTTCTTGACCAGAGCCGAGCAACTTTTAACAGTTGAAAAACTGAGCGATTTAGTTCGGCAGTTTACGGCTACAAAGCAAGAAATTGCCAGCAGAACTGACCTGTCAGGAATTTGGGTGGCAGCAGTTTGTATTGCAATTGAGGAAAGCAGACCCCTAGAAGAATTTGACCCAGATGTTTACACCCCTCGTCCCCTAATTGGCAACTACTGCGATGTAGCTCAAACCCTGCAACAAGCCTTAGCAGTGAGTCAGAAGGTGGATAGTCATCTATCTCAATCACCTCCTGTCTTCAATGACATTTCTCACCTACTTAAGTGGTATCGCACTGAGAAAATCCACATTCAGGAATTGGAAATTTCTCGTGCTATCCGTGGCGTTATTAAGTTGAAACAACTTCCAGGACAATTGTTGGAGAACATTATTAGACATCTCCGGAATTTGCGATCGCAGTGGCGAGATTTCCTAAACCACCTAGATGAAAATTTGGCTGATTTAGTAACAGGCTCTCAATGGTCTAAGTTTTGCCATCATCCCCGCCATTCAACTCAATTTCTCTCAGATGCTCTGCCGTCTTCGATTCCTAATAATAGTCGGGTTTGGTTTTTAATATTTGACGGTATGAGGCTAGATTCTTGGGATCTAGTTATCCGTCCTATTCTAGAAGACCAGTTTCAGATTCAAGAAAAACTTTATCTGACTTCTCTGCCATCTATCACTGATATCGCTCGTATTGCTTTGATTGCAGGCACAACTCCCGAACAGTGGAAAATTTCTTCGAGTATGTTTACAAAAAACCATAAGATTCTTGCAGCTAAAAAGTTTAATATTCCCCCAGATCACCGCGACCAAGAACTCCAAATTATTGTCCGCTCTGAAACAGTCGAAGGTCAGCTGAAATTAGGGCTTGGCGAAGAAGATGCTAAAAAATACAACATTCTCATTTACAACGTCAGTGATGATTGGATTCACAACTGGCGCGATGACCTTGCCAGTCTCAATGATTTTATTCAAAAAACTTTAGTGGAATCTGTACTGCCAGATTTGAAATCTCGCATTAATCCCCAAGATATTGTTGTCCTTTCTAGTGATCACGGATTTGTAGAACTCGAAGCGCAAGATCAAATCAAAATCACCCAGATTAACAGCCATGATATTCGCTATCGCTACCTGAAAACAGACCAGCCTATCCACGGTAAGACCGTTAGCTACGGTCGTTCTGAGTCTACCTATCAAGTTGCAGTGGGACGGCAATGGTTTAATCGCCCTGATAGCCATAAAATGGAGCGGTTCACTCATGGTGGCATTTCTTTAGATGAAATGGTTGTGCCAGGGGCAATCCTTAAACCCATAGCCAAACAAATTCGTAAACTCGAATTACTTAATTTACCAAGCCAGCTACTGGGGCGCGAAGATGAAGAAATTAAATTAGTGTTCTCCATTCTTAATAGTGGCACACAACGCAACTCGTTTCTTCTTAATTGGCGCATTGATGATGACCAGCCCCAGTTTCTACAGCAAGAACTGGCAGCAGGTACACAGAATCCTCTGACTCTCGCTTTCTTAGCTCATCTTGGTCAGCAAATTTTGACGATTGAACTCCTAGACACCGAAGGAACTCGCCATGCTATAAGCCGTATCTCTCTGCAAGTTTCTGCTCGTCGCGATAAAGTTGAATTTTCAGATCCACTAGCCGGACTAGACTTTAATGATTAGAGCTACAGTTATCTCCGTGAATGCTAAACTTTTGCCTCCATGAATACCAGAAAGTCATTAGACGAAAAAGTTCTTGCTCACTTGGGCGATCGCGTCGTTCTCAAGCCCCTGACCCGCTGGAACGATGCCTACAAAGAATTCCCTCGTTATGTCATGGAATACCTGTGTGCTAGGTATGTTGACCCTGCCGATCCTAGTATAGGACAACACAAAATTGACAGACTCCTGAATGAACATTACGTTGGCTCTGAGGGCAAAGAACTTATCAAAAGCAGAATTAAAGAGAAGGGAGAATACACAATCCTCGGTCAGTTCCAAGTTCGCCTCGATGCGTCTCGTGACCATTATTGGGCTGAAGTCCCTGCCATTGGTGAGAGCTATGTCCGTGTTAGCCCTAGTATTCTCCATAAATTTAGTGATGTGTTACTCACCTGCGGAGCTTGGGGAACAGCAATTCTTGAGTACGATTCTACCTACGAATTAGGTCGTAAAAAGTATCCCTTTTATATCAAGCAATTCACACCTTTCCAAGTAACTCGCTTGGATCTGGATGATTACATTGAAAAAAGAAGATTATTTACAACAAATGAATGGATTGATTTAATAATTACCTCTATCGGCTTTGAGCCGGAACGATTTAATGAACGAGAAAAATATTTAATGTTATTACGCCTCGTGCCGTTTGTAGAGGCTAATTACAACTTGATTGAATTGGGTCCGCGTGAGACAGGTAAAACCTACACATATCGCAATACATCCAGTCACTCTTTTGTTCTTTCTGGCAGTCGTGCTACACCTGCAACTTTATTTTTTAACCAAAACACTCGTAAGGTAGGAATTTTAGGGCAAAAGGATATTGTCTTTTTCGATGAGATAGCTCACACAGAGTTTTCCGATGCCGCGAGTACAATCTCAGTACTTAAAGACTATATGCAAACCGGGCGTTTTTCTCGTGGGAATAATGAATATAATGCTCAAGCTAGTATAGTCCTTGGTGGCAATATTGATACAGATATAAAAAATAAAAAACCTATAGTTAGCTATAAACACTTTTTTTCTGTGCTACCAGTTGACTTACAAGACACTGCTTTCCTAGATCGAATTCATGCTTTCCTACCTGGTTGGGAAATGCCTAAAATTCGTACTGAAAATTATGCTCAGGGATACGGCTTTATTACTGATTACCTAGCTGAAATATTTAACCGCCTGCGACGCACTAATTATTCTATAAGTATTGAAAGATATGCCAAAATAGAAGGTTTAACTAGCCGCAATCAAACTGCTATTCAGAAAACAGCAGCGGGTCTTCTCAAGCTCATCTATCCTCATCAAGATATAGATTCAATCCAGTATGAAGATTACTCTCTCTGTATTCGTCATGCCATTGAACACCGCAGTCGAGTCATTGACCAACTGGCGATTATAGCTCCTGAAGAATTTTCAAGTAACTCTCTTAGAGGTTGTTAGGAAAGTCTAAATTCATATTAGGGTATGGAAGTAATGCACGAGCGCAACGCTCACAACTTCCCCCTCAACCTAACTATACCCCGACTTGGCTGCTGCTGATGTTGCTCCTGTTGCTTTAACTGCACCTGCTATCAACGGTTAATTCTTTGAGACATAGACAATAACTTCTCTGCAAGTTCAAAGCGCTCTTCCAAATGGGAGGGCGCTTTTGATTTTGGGGTTTAAAGGTAGGCGTATTACGCCGACTTACTTACTAGCTAATTTGGCACGATTAACTCATGCGATAATTTCATGTTTTCTGCCATTATATTGATTAAATATTGAGCGATGGGATGAATAACCGAATTCATCATCGCGTTCTTCATATTGTTGAATCCAATTCTGGAGAAACTCGAATGTTTGTGCCTGCTCTTCAATTGATTTGAATTTATGCGGCTCCCAAGGACGATTGCGGTTATTTTCAAGACACTTCCTAATACCGGGATTTAGGAAATAGATTTCAGTCGCGGATTCGATAGCAGCTTTGATTAGCGTGCTGTAGCAGCCTTCAATTACCCAAGAAAGATTATTTTCTATGAAGTCTCGTAGATCCTTTGCTGAATCTGTTTGAGAACGCCGTATGGCAATTTGGTTTGGTTCCCAGACGATAGTATCGAGATCAAGAATTGGGATACTGAAGTCTTTACCAAGTTTATTTGCAAGAGTACTTTTTCCAGAACCGGAATTGCCAAATATTAAAATTCGATACATTGTGGTGATTTAATTAAGATGCAGCCGAATGATTTCTAATTTTTCAAACAGCTTAAATTATTAATTACACAAATTTAGTCAAAAGTTGAAGAGGTGATTAAGAGTGCTTCTACCTCTGCCAGTAAGTACCTCATGACAGAGGTATAAATTTGCTCGTGAGCGCTTGACCTTTTTTGAATTGTTTTGACACGCGTCTACGAACTTGCGCCAGCTTCAGATACAGTCGGGATACCTGCAAGTGCGATTCGTTGTAAAATTATGTAAACAAAAGTATTAATAAATCAGTTTATGCTTGATTCAGCCCCTGGTTATATTGCTATAAGAATTGTGCGTGCTGCT
>NZ_JAYGHH010000033.1:13712-15989 GCF_034931045.1 Nodularia sp. UHCC 0506 | reverse complement strand
CGAGAGATCCAGAAGCTTTCACACCAGTATTCTGAGACTGTAGCAGAAATTTTAAAACAAATGAGTCAGGGGAATCTTGGAGATTGTCGTAAGTTAGAAGGCTATACAGATTTATGGAGAACTAAACAGGGTGATCTGAGGGTTATTTGGGAACGGATAAATTCCCAGGAAATTTTAGTAATTAAGGCAGGTTTAAGAAAGGATGTTTACCAGGGAGTTATCGAAGATAGATATAGAAACCCAACATACACCTTAGCTAATTTGATGGGAATTGAAGAAAGCCAAGTAGAAGATATACCAACGTTTAATTTTAATGTCTATAAAACTTCTTCATGGTATCAATTTATTTATGGTGCTTATTTATATTCACCTCACCTTACTCAAGAGCAGATAAAACTCTTGTACCAATTATTAGAAACATTACAAAGAAGTTATTCATATTCTAACTATTCAGAACTTACTAACATTAATAGTTTTTTATTGCAAAGCGCACCAGGCACAGGTAAAACTGTATGTGCTGCTGTGATAGCAAGTGAATTTTATAAAAATTATGACTGTAACGTTGTTTTAATTCTTCCTGAAGCTTTATGTTCTGAGCTTAGAGAGTATACTGAAATTAAAGAAATTTTACAATATCAACAACCTAATTTTTTTGTTGGTACTTTTGCAGAATGGCTTTGTCAATCTGCACCTGAATTATATCAGCTAGTTGCAACATCTTCCGAAGAATTACAGGCTTTACAAGCAGAATCTCAAAGAGTTAACGCAATTTCTAGAGATGAGTTAATTCCATACAGAGATTTAATTTTATTCAGAGCATTTGTTCTTGCAAGAGATGAAATTTATCAATCTAGACATCCAAATTATCATGAAAATATATCTCGGATAAGACACCTTGAAAAAATTAACGAGACTAGGTGGAAAGAAGGATTGAGAAATGGAATAAGTTGGATAGAGGGAGTATATACAATTACAGAAATAGCTCATCCTTCAAGAAGTAATCCATTTTGGCAAACATATTTTTTGAGTTGGACTGTGAGATTAGGTTCTGATACCTTAATAAGGTACTTTTTATCCACAACGGCATATGGAAAAAATATAAAAAATACAAAAAATACAACACTGTTTATCTTGGATGAAGCTCAAGATTATCTAATGTATGAAATCAGAACCATTATCAAAATGCTGGAAAGATGGCAGGTTAACTATAATCATAATTCCATTCTCTGGCTGCTAGGAGACAAAAATCAAAATATTATGCCAACTGATTTTGATTGGGGACAATTAGAACTAACTAGAACCAACTCACTCAGATACAATTATCGCAATACAAAATATATTATAGAATTTGCTAATATTTTTCATTCTTTTGCACAAGAAGCAAATTTAGTTAGAAGAGGAAGACATTTACCTCAACCAAGTAATCCTGAAGACGCTTTTGAGAAGGGAGAGCCTGTAAAAATTTTAGAATTTAGTTCAGAAGAACAAGCACTACAAATTCTTACTAAACTAAGCGAAAAAATTATCAATACATCTAGTTCAAATCAGCGTTCTCTGCTTAGAGAAATTTCTAGTCGAGTTAAAGTAATTTGTAAAGATATTCCTAAAAAATACAAAAACCTTCCTGGAATAGATTATCTAAATGTTCAACAAGCAAAAGGAAGAGAGTTTGATGGTTGTGTTACTTTCTGTGTATTGGGTGGAGAGGGAAAACCATCTTTTGAGGAATCCACTAGTTGGTACACAACTTTTACTAGACCTCGTTACAGACTTCTTGTAATTGCTACTACGGAGGAAATTAATCGAATTGGCAGAGATAAATTTAATAAATGTGAACCTATCCAGATTTTAAATATAGATGAGCCTTTAAAATGGATAACAGACTTTGCTAATGGAGAACAAATATTGAAAAATATAGAAGGAGTTTGTAATATTATTTATCAAGGTTTAATCAGTGAACCTATCAAAATTTATTGGGATACTTATGCTGCTTTAAGATTGACAAAAATTAACAATACACAATTAGCAGAAATTGAAAATACAAGCATTAAAATTTTAGCAAATCAGCAGCATAAAAATATTTTACAGGAGTTAGATTTATTGCAACCTGATCAAATCTGTAGTGATATTGATCGCATACCGCTAAAATGTTTATTATTGAGGGCTTTAGGTAGTTATTGGGATGCAGTTGAAGAAGCATCTCTATTGCAGAAAATAGATCCTCAAGAATGTAAACGTATAATATCAGAAATTGCTAATGAACTTGAGAGAAAACAA